>JBBTVJ010000054.1:0-9256 GCA_038063295.1 Patescibacteria group bacterium
AAGAAAGAAATAGAAAAAAAACTCGAAGAAATTTTCTTTCAAAACGGCAGCACAAGAAACAAAGCGCTAATTGAAATAAGAGCCGGCGCCGGCGGGGATGAAGCCGCGCTTTTTGCCGCTGATCTTTTTAAAATGTATCAATCTTACGCTTTAAAAAAGGGTTGGCGTTTTTTTATTATAGATGAGTCAAAAAATGACTTGGGCGGGTATAAAGAAGCTGTAGCGGAAATAGACGGCAAAAATATTTACAATGTTTTAAAATACGAATCTGGCGTGCACCGAATACAAAGAGTTCCTGCCACCGAAAAATCCGGAAGAATTCACACATCTACCGCATCTGTCGCGATACTCCCCGTTGCTGAAGAAAAAGAATTAGAAAAAAAAGATGCCGACTTAGAAGTTTCATTTTCCCGCGCAGGAGGTCCAGGAGGGCAAAATGTAAATAAGGTGGAAACTGCCGTGCGAATACTTCACAAACCCAGTGGACTTGTAGTTTCTTCACGCGAAGAAAGATCACAACTAAAAAACCGTGAGCGTGCCATGGAAGTTTTGCGCTCTAAGCTTTTAGACGAAAAAATACGCAAGGAAGAAGAAGCTGTTCGGCGCGAAAGAAAAGAACAAATAGGCACAGCTGACCGATCTGAAAAAATCCGCACCTATAATTTTTTGCAGGATCGCATTACAGACCATCGTTTAAAACAAAGCTGGCACAATATAAACAATATTCTTTCGGGCAACCTCGACACCATCATTGAAGCTTTTTCTACTTCTGCGCAAGACCGGAAAGAACATTGATATCACGCTGGAATTGGTCAGCGCGATCAATTACCGGATCTCCGTAAGCAAAACGGAAACGATACCAATTGCCTCCGGCATAATACTGCGATGCCGCGCAGCGCTCCAATAAAAACTGGTATGGCAGTACACTTTGATTTTCTCTTGCATAATTTTTACAAACTGAAGAATCTAAACTATTTTTTAAATATAGGGCTGTCGCCACAAAGGCGTCTGCATTGTTCCAGGGATTGGGAGGATTATTTCCTGTTACTCTTTTTATATCATCTTCATACAATAACCATGTTTTAGGCATAAACTGAGCAGGCCCCATCGCTCCTCCATATGACCCGTGAGCTGAAATTGGGCAAGATACCGGCATGGTATCCGGATTGAGTCCCAGTGCCCTAGTGATTGCTATAAAATCGCTCTTTTGATCATTTTTCATAACAGTCCCGCTTAAATTGCTGCGCGGAGTGTTATAAAAGCATTTGCCAACGTTGGCCCCAATTATACCATCAATCGCTGACTCTTGTGTTAACACAGCAAGAATAAACGCTGCTCTTACTCCGGTAGCCTTTTCAGCGGTACGCGCTAAATCATACGCCTCACCAAAACTCAGCTCTCCGCCACCAAAAAGGCGGAATATTTGTGTTCTAATTTCGGCGGCATTTTTTTGCTTTTCTTGAACAATGGACTGATAATGAGCTTCTTCGCCTTTGGTAATTTTTAAAATACGCTGCTTTTCTTTTTCGTTAAGATCAAGCTGTTTTTTTTGAAGTTCCTGAATTGCACGCAGTTCCACGGCTTCATCTTTTTTTTCCCGCAAATCTTCCCGAGCAATCTCTTCGCTCTCTTTTAAATCTTGAAAACGAGTAAGCGATGCATACAAAGAGTCCTGAAGTTTATTAAATGCTTCCAGTTCATTGAAAAATTGCGATATATCTTCATATATTAGTGCAAGCTCAAACGGCGATAAATTATCAGTTTCATTTATCCTGCGCAAAAAGTCGCTGATTACGACTTTGGTTTCTTGGCTTTCTCCTTCCAAATGTGAAATATTTGACGAACGCTGTTTAATCTCAATAGTTAATTTTTCAATTTCCAAGTTACGCGCTCGAATGGCAATTTTTGCAGAAGAAATTTTGGCGTTTAAAATTGTGATGTCACGCTCCAAAGAAGCACGTTCTTGCTGTTTGCCTTGAACAAGTCCTTGAAACTGCTCTATTTGTTTTTCGTACTCTCGAAGCTGAACCTCAAGCTCCATCTTGCGAGCAGTAACAGCATCGGAATCGGTTTGGGCTAAAATAAATAACGGAATGGCCAAAAAAACAAACATTGGCAATAAAATACGCATGGTTTTATTATATCAAAATTAGCTCTTTTCTTCTTCTTTCTTTTCCACTTCTTCTGCTTCCGCTTCAGATTCTTTTTCTTTCTTTCCAACTATTTCAATGTCCTCAATCGATTTGCCAGCTCCTTCTTCGGCTTTTAACTCTTCTTCTGTTTTTGGAGCTTCAACTAAAACAACTAAATCCGAAGGGTTGTTTAAAATTTTAAAATCTCCCGTAATTTTTATATCTTCAACCTTAATTGAACTACCCATTTCTACAAGAGAAGAAATATCAATATTAACTTCTTGGGGCAAATTCTTTGGCAGCGCCTCCACATGAAATTCGTGAAGTATTTTTACAAGAGAACCGCCAGCCTTGATTGCGGGTGAATCTCCAATAAAATTAATTTTTACATCAACTTTAATGGGTTTATCCATTTCAACAACCAAAAAATCTGCATGAATAGGATTATCTTTTAGGGGGTCTAGCGCAATATCGTGTATCAAAACATTCTCTTTTTTGCCATCTATTTCAAGGGTTAAAATAGAAGATTCCCCAACAGATTTCCAAACTTTTACAAATTCATTTTCTTTTATAGAAATGGGTTCAGATTTTTTCTTGCCGCCATATAAAACAGCTGGAATAAACCCACTTTTACGCAAGTTTTTCACTTTTTTACCTAAAACCTCTCGCTTTTGAGCAGTAATGGTTTGCATAAAAAAGATATTAACATCTTGTTGCTTATTTCACAAGATTTGGTGGAGTGCGGCCTTCGAGGGCTTCAATTATATTTTGAGCAGCTAAAATTGCCATTTTGTCGCGGGTTTCGCGAGTTGCTGAAGCAATATGAGGAGTCAAAATTATATTATCCAGTTTTTTTAGATCCTTTGTAATTTCCGGTTCAAATTCAAATACATCAACTGCGGCACCCGTTATCCAGCAATCCTTAAGCGCTTTAGCCAATGCTTTTTCATCTATTACTGATCCGCGTGAAGTATTTATTAAATACGCAGTTTTTTTCATTTTTTTTAATCTTTCTTCGTTTATTAAGTGGAAAGTGGAAGGCAAAAGCGGCACATGTAAAGAAACAAAATCACATTCCGGCAAAAGCTCATCAATACTTAAAGCAAATTTCGCGCCAAATTCTTGTTCGAATTCAAGATTTTGCTTTACATCAGTATAAATAATTTTCATGTCAAAGCCCCTTGTCGCATAATGCGCAACACGCGACCCAATTCTTCCAAGTCCCACTACCCCCAACGTTTTTCCTGAAAGATCACTTCCCAACAAAAGCTCCGGACCCCAAGCTTTGTATTTACCTGCCTTCGAAAATCTATCGGCTTCTGCAATTCTATGAGCAATTGAAAGTATTAGCGCAAACGTATGTTCTGCAACAGTATCTGTTAAAACTCCTGGCGTATTCGTTACCATAATACTTCTTGATTTTGCCGCTTCCAAATCAATGTTATCAAAACCCACAGCGTAATTTGCAATTATTTTAAGAGTTGGTAACCCTTTATCCATAATCACGGAAGTAACTTTATCGGTAAGAATTGCAAGCAATGCATCCGCTCCTTCAACGCCTTTAATTAATTCTTTTTCTGATGCTGCGCGATCAGCAGCTTTTTCGTTTACCACTACTTCATATCCTTTATTTTTTAACAGCTCAATTCCTGCTTTTGGAATCGGCCGCGAAACAAATACTTTTGGCATAATAAAATTGTATCATACTCGCTCAACACTCCCAAAAAGTGTCAGTTTTTGTTTTATTACCGCTTTCATTTTTTCTATTGCTTCTTTATCTAGTTTATACATTGCAACTTCGTCTGGATTTTTTTCTATAGATTCTTTTAACCCCTCAACAAATGCTTTACGCAAATCAGTATTTATATGAATATTGGAAATACCTGCATCGATTGCTGCTTTTATTTGACTATCTGGAATACCGCTCCCGCCATGAAGTACAAGTGCTGTTTCTTGAGGAATTATTTGCCTTATTTTTTGTATTAAATCAATGTCTAACTGAGGCTCTTCAGGAGAAAGCCCATGAACATTGCCCACCGCGATTGCTAATCTATCCACCCTGGTGCGTTCTATAAACTCCTTTGCTTCTTCGAGTTTTGTGTAATCTTCTTTTTGTATTTTTATCTTTTCTTTTTGAATTTTTGATTCTCCTCTCAAATAGCCAACCTCTCCTTCAACAGAAATGTTTTTACTAATTGATCGCGTATATTGCACAATTTGAAGAGTGCCTTCTATATTGTTTTCAGGACTCAAGTCTGATAGATCAATGTGTATAGAATCATATCCAGCGTCAATCGCCTCCTTAGCTGCCTCCGTGCTTTTTGTATGATCTGCATTTAAAAAAATAGGAATGTTAAATTCTTTGCGAAAAATATCACGCAATGCAACTACTGCGCGCAACCCTATGTGTTTTCTTTCTCCCTCTGAAGTACCAATTATCACTGGTGCACGAATATCAGCGCAAACCTGGACAATCGCTCGCATATGATCAAGTTCTGAAATATTAAAATGCCCGGTAGCCCATTTTTCCTCCAGTGCTTTTTTAAAAATTTGGTTTAAAGTCATATCTTCACTGGTTTATAATCTTCTGGAGCATCTTTCAAATACTCTTCCAGCTTCTCGCGAGTTAAAAGACCAGCACGAGCTCCAACTTCCTGCACCACTGACATTGAATTTACAGGAGCCCACCGGAGCGCATCCTCAATACTCAAACCCGAACACAGCGCAATCACAAAAGTGGAAGAAAATGCATCTCCAGCTCCCGTACGCTCAAGCGGAGGTTTAGGATCTGGATATGGAGGCATAAAAAATGCTTCGCTGCCGGTAAAAGCGTATGCTCCTTTCGGTCCATCTGTTATTACAACTATTTTGCCGCCTAAATCATGCATCATTTTGAGCAATTTTTTTATATCTTCAACTCCGGTTTCTAAAATCCTTTGTGCCTCATCGGTATTACAAATAACAACTTCGGCGCGTTTATAAAAAAACTGCATTTCGTCTTTGCCTAGTTTTATTTGATAAGTCCCCGGCTGAAAAGCCAGCTTTACTTCCGGATTTTGCATAAAATATTTCTGTAAAATACCGTGGAAAGACAAAGATGTAGCGCCTAAAGAAGAAAGGTAAATCCATTTTGGTTTTCCGATATCCGG
This sequence comes from Patescibacteria group bacterium, assembly GCA_038063295.1. Lineage (GTDB taxonomy): Bacteria > Patescibacteriota > Minisyncoccia > UBA11713 > 2-01-FULL-45-33 > DATDXD01. Next base: position 5,282 of record JBBTVJ010000054.1, read on the forward strand.
GAAAGAATATTCGTACTCTTGGTGTTTTATTAAAATTGTTCTATCGTCGTCAAACCATAAAACATAATGATAGCTAGTTTTCTTTCCGGCGTGTTTTTTTACAAATTCTGTCCCGACATTTTCTTTTTTTAAAACTTCGATGCATTCACTGCCATGAAAATCATCTCCAATATTAGTTACTAAAGCGCTTTTCAAACCCAACCGAACCGCCGCTACAGAAGCATTGGCACTGTTTCCCACCGCCGGCACTACGTAAACTTCATCGTAAGGAATTTTGTCTCCGAAGCGCATGCAAATTTGGCATTTTTCTTTATTTATATCGCAATGCACAGATGCTTCTTTTAGATGAATAAAAGCATCGGTTACCATGTCCCCTATTCCTATAAAATCATAATGCATAATTAATATTTTCTATTAGTAACCTTTCTTACAGCTTCTTTTATTGAAATAACCCCCATGCCAAAATGCTCCACAAGCTCATTTGGACTGCCGGATTCGCCAAAGCGATTTTGCACTCCTACAAACTCAATCGGCACTGGATGATTTTTTGCAAGAACTTCGGCAACAGCCGAACCCATGCCTCCCGCAATTTGATGCTCTTCTACTGTTACTACTGCTCCTGCGCCAGCAGCTGCTTCAATAATTGCCTGTTCATCTATCGGCTTTATAGAAACAGAATTTAAAACTCTCACTCCAAACCCTTCTTTTTCAAGTTCCCCTGCCGCAAGAAGCGCATTATGCAAAAGCGGTCCGCAAGCAATGATAGCTACATCTAATCTTCCTTTTTCTTCAAAAAAAACCTGCGCTTTTCCTATTTCAAACGGAGTATTTTCAGTTGTAAAAACTGGGGTTTTTTCCCTTGCATAGCGCACGTAGCAGGGTCCGTCAATTTTTGAAATTTCGTAAGCTACTTTTTGCCCCTCCCAAACATCACATGGGGCAAAAACTTTCATATTGGCAATTGGACGAGTAATTGCGATATCCTCAATTGCTTGGTGAGTGGCGCCATCTGGACCCACAGAAACTCCGGCATGAGAACCTATAATTTTTACGTTTCTGTTGTTGTAGCAAACAGTAGTGCGCAACTGCTCCCAGTTTCTACCCGGACTGAACATCGCATATGAAGTAATGTATGGAATTTTTCCAACTGCCGAAAGCCCCGCCGCAACAGAAGCCATATTTTGTTCGGCTACTCCCATTTCCACAAAACGATCTGGATATTTTTTAGCAAAACTTTCTGTGCGGGTAGATTCTATAAGATCCGCGCAAAGCGCCACCACGTTTGGATTTTCATCCGCCGCCTGCACCAAGCCCAAACCATAACCATCTCTTGTGGGTTTTTGCTCCAATGACTTTAAGTCCAAAACATCCTTTACTAATTTTGCTTCTTTACTTATAGGCATTCTATTCGTGTTCGCTTTTAATTTTGCCCTGCAATGTTCGAAGCTGTGAAAGCGCCTCCTTGGCTTCTTCGGGCTTGAAAGCTTTTGAATGCCAGGGATACTGAAATTCCATAAAATCTACCCCTTTGCCGGCAATAGTATGAGCAATAATCACTACCGGTTTTTCGTAGATTGCGTGCGCGGTTTCCACCGCATTTACTATTTCATGAAAATCATGCCCATTAATTTCCAAAACGTGCCAATTGAACGCTTCGTATTTGGCTTTTAGTGGTTCTAGTGGCATTATATCTTCAGTCATGCCATCAATTTGGATATTGTTTCTATCAATAATTCCGGTTAGGTTATCAAGCTTCAATTTTCCGGCAAGCATAGCTGCCTCCCAAGTTTGTCCGCATTCCTGCTCGCCGTCAGACATCAAACAATAAACCTGCCTGCCGGCAGGCAGGGCTTGATTTTTTGCTGCGTCCATTTTTAATCCTATTGCCATACCCACTGCCTGCGAAAGACCTGATCCAAGAGGTCCTGAGGTAGTTTCAATGCCCGGCAAAGCAGAGCGATGCGGATGACCTTGCAGCCTCGTGCCGAACTTACGCAAGGTTTTAAGTTCCTCAACCGGAAAATATCCAGCATGCGCCATTGCTGCGTACTGCACAGGACAAATATGGCCATTTGATAAAATCAGCCTGTCTCTTTCTGGTAAGTCCGGATTTTTAGGATCGTGACGCAAAATATGAAAATACATCGCAGTAAAAATGTCTGCCATATCCAAAGGACCTGCTATATGCCCAGAACCAGCATTTATCACAGACTCAATGGTATCGTAGCGAATACGCGCCGCCATCTCTTCCAAATATTTTATTTTTTCTTCGTGTAAACTCATATTATATATTCTTTAATTCTTCTACTGCTTTTTTTATATCTGTGCTTTCAAAAATAGCGTTCCCTGCCACAAGTACATCCGCTCCTTCTTTTTTGAGCACGTGAGCATTGCCTAAATTCACACCTCCATCAACTTCTATTATACACTGTCGGCATATTCTGCGAATATGACTAATTTTATCCACTACCGAATCATTAAATTTTTGCCCCGAAGGACCAGGCTCAACCGCCAAAATTTGCATCAACTCTAATTTGCCAAAATATCGAAAAAATTTAAGCCAAGGGGTGTCTGGCTTTATTGCCATTCCAGCTTCTTTTTGTGCTTGGTGAATACGTTTAATCAATAAATCGTGGCTATGCGTTGCTTCCTGATGGAAAATAAATCTTTCGGCTGGGGTTTTGAGCCATTCGTCAATCTGCTTTTCGGGATTTTTGATCATTAAATGAACTTCGATTTTAGCTTTTGTCTTAAAACCTATCAAATCCTGCGCTTCATGCCAACTTGTGTGTTTGGTAAAAACTCCATCAGAGACATCAATATGTATCCAAGAAACAAATGACTCAACTAGCGCAATCTTTCTTTTAAGCTCCGAAAAATCAAAAACATTTATTGATGGCACAATCTCAATTTTTCTTTTTTTTTCCTCTTTCATTAACTTTTATTGTAGCTTTAATAAATTCTTTGAACAACGGATGCGGCTCAAGCGGGCGCGATTTAAATTCCGGATGGAATTGAGTTCCCACAAAAAACGGATGATCGCGAAGCTCTACAATTTCTGCAAGTCCGCTTTGCGGGTTTACTCCGGAAATTACAAGTCCCTTTGATTCTAAAATATTTTTTAAATTATTATTAAGCTCGTATCTGTGCCTGTGGCGCTCAGAAATTTCTTTTTTACCGTAAGCACGCGAAGCTATGGAATCTTTTTTAATTTGGCACAAAAATGCGCCCAGACGCATTGTTCCGCCAAGCTTGAAAGATGCAATTTTTTCTTTTTGCTCAGCCATAATATCTATGACCGGATATTTTGTAGAAGGATTTATTTCCGTAGTTTGAGCTCCTTTCATGCCCGCCTTGTTCCTGCTAAACTCCACAACCGCGAGTTGCATACCTTAGCAAAGCCCCAAAAAAGGTTTCTTGTTTTCTCGCGCATATTTTATTGCTTTTATTTTCCCCTCGACACCGCGCGACCCAAACCCGCCAGGAATTACAATGCCGTCAACTTCAGTGAGTTCTCTTTTCATTTTATTTAAATCTTTTTCGTAGTCTTCTGCATCCAGCCAAAGTATTTTGGGTTTCCGTGAAAGATTCCACGACGCATGCTTAATTGCTTCGATAACGGAAATATAGGCGTCTCCTAAAGAAAATTTTCCTGTGCCGAAATACTTTCCCACAATTCCTATTTTTACCTCTTTTTTTGCTTTTTCGGCGTTTCTTACCATGCGCGCCCACATAGAAAAATCATTTTTCTTTTCTTTGAGACCGAATTTTTCTAAAATTATTAAATCCAATTTGTCTTTTTTAAAATTCAGCGGTACCTGATATATATTGTCCGCATCTGGTGCCGAAATTATATCTTTGTGCCCCACGTTGCAAAAAGTAGACAATTTAATTTTTCTTAAATTATCAAGCGAGACATGGGATCGCGCAATTATAATATCCGGTTGAATTCCGGCAGAATTTAAAGAACGCACG
>JBBTVJ010000055.1:0-10981 GCA_038063295.1 Patescibacteria group bacterium
TCACGAACCATGGAATCAAGTTGATTTCTACTTTTAACTTTTTCTAAGCTCTCTTTCCGATCCTCCTGTTTCTCAATTACAAAATACTTCGATGCTAATTCGATATCGCCTTTTTTTAGAGCATCAATAAAAAGTTGAAGTGTTTCTTCGGGGGTTTTGCCGCCGTAGGTATCATTTTCGTATGCCTTTTTGAGGTCTTTCAAATATTGCTCGGCGGATTTTTGTTCGTCAGTTTTGCCATTGTGATAAACATTCGCCCATAAAAGCAGGAAAAATCCGGCGATCATTATAGCCAAAAACCCAACTAAAAATTTCCAAAAGTGTTTATTTAACAATCCGCGCATTGTCTTATGCTAGCACGGTTTTAAAAATTATAAAACTATCTTAAATTGAATACACCCAATATCCTTAAAAACTTGAGATTTTAAGGATGTTATTTTATCTGCTGAAATGATTTTAAAAATTGAACAAATGTTTTTCCGTAGGGCGACAGCGAGTGCTCCACAAATTTGCTTCGATATTTTTTGTTGATCAATCCAGCTTGATACAATCTTCTTGTGTGTTCGCCTATTGTTTTTTGATTAGCTCCAATGGTATCTACAATATCCGTAAGAGAAATTTTATCGCGCCCCGAGAGAAGAAGCAAAATATCAATGCGGTAATGGTTGGACAATCCCTTAAGATGTCTTTCCATTTGTTTGGATGTTTTAAGATTATTCATGATCACAGTATACACAATACACCAACATTCTCAAGTTTGTTGGGGTGTTATATTTGTGTTGCGGTGTTGATTTTGGCAGCAAGAATAAAATCGTTTTCTGAAAGTCCTCCGATAGCATGAGGCCAAAGCTCTATCACAACCTTATTGTAAAAAATGTGAATATCCGGATGATGCCCTTCTTCTTCAGAAACTCTTGCTACTTTGTCAACAAAATCTATCGCTTCGTCAAAATTTTTAAATTTGAATTCTTTCTTAATTTTTTTATCATCTTCAATAATCTCCCACCCAGGAACTTCGGCTAAATACTCGTTAGCTTGCGAATGTGAAAACAGATCTACACCACCTCTGCATGGCTTACATTTTTTATTTAATAAATCCTTCATGTTTTATATCCTTAAAAACTTGAGATTTTAAGGATGTTGTGAGGTGTTTATTTGTTCTCTACTTTGTTTTGTCTACCAATTTAAATGATTGCCTCTTTTTTTGGGTGGGAGGCAATGTCTTTCCTTTAACCCCCGTAATTTCCTCTCTTGTGTTACTACCTCTGGCGTTGATAATGGCATATTGCCCCGACATAGGAACGCTTTTTCCCGGTTTTAGCTTTTTTTTCTTCATTTTTATCTGAAAAAATTAAACCAATAATAGGAACGGCTTTGTTTATATATTTATTATATCTTTATCTTTATTAAAAATACAAATGTATTAAAACTGCTTTTCATAAATTATTTTTGCCGCCTTATCGCTCGTAGAGAACAGAGTTTTCCGTAAACCCGGAAACTTGCGATGCATTTTTGTTGGGAAACGTTTCAACTTTAAGGGTTTTTTCATCCAGTAGCTGAAACAAAACTATGCCTCTTATTTCATTTGTATTTTTGGCAACTAAATTTTCTGCGTATCGAAGTGGATCCCACTTTGAATCGTTGGAAAAATAATCAAAAGTTGAAAGTTCATATTTTACAATTCCGTATTCAACCCCGACTTGGCTAGGGTCCGGAGCATTATTTACCACCCCAAATGCTTTTGGATAATTATCAAAATTACCCAAAGAAACGCGAATTTGCGTTGGATCCAAATGATCATAGACAATGCTCAAATTATTCGTCCAATAATTTTCACGGGCAGAGCCTCTGCCAACTAAAAACCAGTTTCCCATTAATTTACCATAAACGTCATAATCTATCTTTCCGCCCAGTGGTTCTTTTTTTGTGAGATTCTTTGCCAAAAGCGCGGAACTCAATGGTTCTTCCGTGTATTTAAAAGTATCAACCGTGTTAGAGCTAAAAAAATCAATGTTTTTCGGGTTTATCAAATTGGGAGCTTTAAATTTAGCATCCATAATCTGAAAATCAAAAGAATGACTGCCCACCGTGCCTATTACCTCGCCTTCTTTTACCGGAATCCTGGCTTGAGCATAAGGATGCTGTGACTCCGGATTTTTAAATGAAAAGGATGCTGCAACCTTGGAAGACAAAGTATCTATATGTATAAGGCGAGTATAAAAATCGCACGAATGCTCAAACAATACCAAATAATTGTTGGCGTACTCTTGACTACGATACTGTTCTTCAACGGGTTCTTTGAAGAGTTCAATGGTTATAATATAGCCGTCGGCAGGCGCTTTTACTTCGTATTTTTTTGGATTATCGGTAACAAAAGACCCTCCCTTGGTACCCACTGGTATAATATATTGATGATCAGTGGGAGTAACATGCGAATCCTGCACTCTACCCATTGGCATAATTAATTCAATATTTTTGGGATCTATGGGGAATGTTTTAATTTTAAAAGTTCCTGATCCATCACATTGCTGGCCGAAAAGCCCAACACTTTGCGGTTTTGGCTGGTTATAACTTCGGGGTTGTATTTTTTCTTCCGATGTTTTCATTTCTGGAGTTTCTGGTAAAACTTTTTGCGTTTTACTTTCAGCTGGATTTTGAACAATAGGTTTCTTGAATTCTTTTTTGGTAACCGTAAAATAAGTGCCTGCTCCCAAAAAAGCAAGAACTGCCAAAATTACTACAATAGGCGCTAAACCACTTCTTGAACACATATAGTTTATAATAACATTTTATTGTGAAATTTCTAAAATTTTCTCCCGTGAAATGTGACCGGAGCGAATGCCAATTTTCCAATACGGAATTTTTAAATATTCCGCCAAAGCGCGACATAGAGCTTCATTGGCTTTGCCCTTTTCTGGCCGCGCAGAAACCGCAACAACAAAATGAGTATCATCTATTTGTTTTACGCTTTCACTTTTCGCGCCAGCCTTTACTTTTACAAAAATCTTCATTTCGGTAAAGAATTGGTATCAAAACGACCGAGGGCAAAAAAATTATCATAATTAGTTTTTTCTTGTATTGTAAATGCGGCTTTGAAGTTGTATTTTTCTAAAATCTGGAAAAGCGATTCGTCATAATCTCCGTAAGGATAGCTGAAAACAAAAGGTTTTTCTTCAAACCTCGAAATCCTTTCGGCGGATTTTTTTATTTCTTCCTCCACTGTGCCCATAGCAATGCTCGTCATCCAGCGATGCTCCGCGCCATGCCCGCCAATAGCTATGCCTGATTTTTTAATTTTTTCCAAATCTTTGTCCGATAAATATAATTTTTCCCCCCACTCTTTTTCTTGTCCAATTTGTTCTTGAAAAAGAATATCTAAAAATGGTTTTGCTTCATCAAACATAAACTTGCCGATTACGCGTTTAAAAGTTCTAAATTTAAGTGAATCGTAGCGGCTTTTAGGATATTCTGCCAAACATTCTTTTTCTTTTTTAAAATACAATTCTTTCGTCGCCTCATCACACATTTCTAAAAACGTGCTTTGAAATTTTACTTCGCCTAATTGGGCGGTAAGCATTTGGACTTTGTGCACCATTGCCACTCCTTCTTCCGGCTGCCGTGACAAAACAAAAAATATGGCAGGAATTTTGCGAAAATGAAGCTCGGGCAATACGATATCCAAATGGTCTTTGGTACCATCATCAAAAGTAAGAATGCAGGAATCCGGCGGAAGCGGACGCTTGAAAATAACAAAGTCTTTCAAATCGTCCCAAAAAATCAAATGATATTTTTCCTGCAAATATCGAAGTTGGCTTTTGAAATCAGAGAAAGGCAAAGTGTGAAGCCCGGGATAAATCGGTTCCCCCACGAAATGATATGAAATTGCCGTCAAATTGAAGTTCATTTAAATATAACATTAACTTGAAATATAAAAAATTCAAAGCCCCGCGCCATTCGGCACAGGGCTTTTTATTATGTTTTTTTGAAAGATTCTCTCAATGATTTCGCGCCGGCAGTAGGTCCGTCGGGATGGTCATACAGCGAAGTTCCCACAACCATAATAAAATCGTCACTACCCACATCTTTGCGCAGTAAAGGAACGGTGCTCGGAGACTGCCCCCCGCAAAAAGCAGGAAACGACTTTTCAATTTGGGGTATATCTTTCAATAAAACAGATATATTGTCTGAATGTTCGTTTCGAGACATAACATCGAATGTGCCATAAGGAGCCGGGGTAATCACAATATCAGCACCGCATAATCTCTGGAAAAACGCAAAAATAGAAAACGAAATCCCATGATTTGCCGTATGCGCACTGTACCAAAACGCCTTGTGCGCGATAATGGGCAACCCAAACCTCTGCAAATCTTCAATGATCTCGATTCCATTGATGGCTGGGCTTAGCATAAAACCGTTTGCACCACCTTGTTCTGCAACAGCAGCTTTACTTAGAATTTCAGTTGGGGACCCGGATCCAATAAATGCAAAATACATTTTTCTTTCACCAGTTTCGTCCTCTGTTTCTTTTACAACCCTAGAAACCGCACGGACCCTATTCTCCAAATGATTATAAGTAGGATCACAGATGAGTTCATCGTCTTTTACAATATCCGTCCCGCCCAAAAGAGCCTCTTTAGCTCTTTTTGCAAAAGCCTTGCTCTGCATACCCACGCAGGGTTTGACAGGACCTATTAAAATTGGTCTACCAAAAACATTCAATTCTTCACGCAATCCGGTTACTCCAAAAAACGGACCGAGGTAATTTCGAGTAAACGAAAGAGGAAGTTTGATATCCAAAACCTTTATTGGGTATAGACTTTTGATATTGAAAGTATCGCCTCCTGCGGCGCTCAAGACCATGCTAAGCGAACCTTCGCAGTTCTCTGAAGGATATGCCACGTTAACTGTAAACTGCTTTTCTCCTAGCCATATTAGCGAGCTTGGAATATATTTCGCAGAATATCTTTTTATAACATCTGGATCATCTCCGAGAGCGTTAGATAGACTCTGTTCTTTGCACAGCTTCACAGCAGCACTATCAAAATCTAAGTCAGTGGTAATAAGATAAGTTACTACGATATCGTCTTTACTTGGCTTATCAAGACAAAAAAGCGAGTTATTTTTCATTTCAAAAAGCCCCAAAAAATCTACGTCTAATATAGCAAACGCGCCAAAATTATCAATGTTTCAAATATTATTCAATAACCGCAAATGATGTAAAATTTCCAAAAGGTACTCTCACAATCCTAAGATTTTTAATGCCTACCGTTTCCAACACCGCCAGTGTTTCTCCCGGCCAATTTTCGTGGTTCAACTCGTCAAAAGCGATAATAGCGCCTTTTGGCATTCGAGGCAGTAAAAGTTCAATTGCGATTTTTGTCGGCTCAAAAATGTCCAAATCAAGATAAAGAAGGCTTACTACAGTATGTGGATTTTCTTTAAGATACGCGGGAAGCGTTTTTACTATGTCTCCTTTTTGAAGATAAACCTTAGGAACGTGACCAATGAACCGATTGGAATTGTAGAGCGCAATGCATTTTTTTAAATCTTCGTACGAATCGATGGTATACCCTCCTTTTTTGGAATTTACAGATTTCCCGTTATCTTTTTTGGAAACACTTGGAAAACCTGAAAAAGTATCAAATCCCACGATTTTTCTTTGATGATTGGTTGGTTCCAATATTGCGCTCAACTGAGCCCAGGTCATAAGACCTCCTCCCAAATAAACCCCGCACTCAAAAATCGAACCTTGAACATTTAAAACTTTTTGGAATATCTCGTACTTTGATATGAATTTAGTTAAAGCTTGCCTGGGAACGTACTTCGTAAAATTCAACAATTTATCTATATTAGATCCTTCGCTGTTTTTAAAAAACAACTCGAGGTTTTTTCTATACTCGACTTCACTTTGGGTTGTGGTGCTTGGCTCTTGAATTTTAGATGGATCTTTTTTCATAATATTAATTCTATTAATAATGAGTGAGATTTGCAATTTTTATTTTCTGTAATCCATGACCCTTTTGGATTTAAACTCAGTGCGCGGAAGAGAATTTGGTTCGACAATTTCCACAGTTGGCCGCAAGCCGGCCATAATTTGTATCTTTTCTGCAATCTTATTTTTCAAACTAACCAAAACATCAAAATCCGAGGTCCCTTCATGCTCCACTAAAAGTTTAAGTTCGTCCATACTTCCATTTTTTGAAACAACAACCCTGTATTCGTTGCCCACCCCAGGAATTGACCGCAAAATGTCTTCAATTGCGTTCGGATATAAGTTGACGCCTCGAACTATAATCATATCGTCTATCCTGCCATAAATTCCTTTAGGTAAGCGTGGATACGAACGGCCGCAAGGACACGGCTCGTTAGTCCACACAGTCAAATCGCCGGAAACAAATCGAATCATCGGCTGAGAAGTCCGCTCAAGATGTGTATAAACAGGAGTGCCTTCACTACCAAAAGGAACCGGTTTGAAATTTTTTGCATCGCAAACTTCTGTATATACAATGTCCTGCCACAAATGCATGCCTGTGCGATATTCGCACTCAGCGTTTGTCATCCAAGGAGTCATCTCCGCAGTACTTCCCATGTCTATCACTTTGGCTCCAAAAATATTTTCCAATTGTTTTTTAGTGCTTGAAATCCCCGCTCCCGGCTCGCCAGAAAAAAACATGATGCGAAACGAAAAGTCACGCCTAGGATCGAATCCCTCTTTTTTTGCCACTTCAGCAAGTCGAAAAGCATATGATGGAGTACCGTAAAAACAAGTGGGCTTCACACGCGCTATTAATTTTGCCGCAACTGCCGTCTGCCCCGGAATGCCCGCGCCAAAAGGAATAACTTTTGCACCCAATCGCTCGCAGCCCACAAGAGCTCCCCAGCTTCCCCAATACAAACTAAAAAATGAACCAATAAAAACAGTGTCTGTGGGCCTTAACCCGGCGCCCCATAAAATTCTGGCATGCGCCTCTGCAATACGTTCCATATCTCCGCGGCCAATCCCAAACAAAGTTGGTTTTCCAGTAGTTCCGCTAGTGCCGTGAACGCGCGCAATTTCCTCTTCTGGTACACACAGATAATCGCCAAACGGCGGACTTGCTTCTTGCGATAATCTGAGATCCGATTTGTGAACGATTGGAAATTTAGAAAAATCAGAAAGATCCTTGAGAATGTCTGGATGCACCCCAGCTTCTTTCCACTTGTTTTTGTAAAACGTGCTTTTTTCCCAAGCCCACGAAACAATATTTTTTAGTTTAAAAAATATAATGTTATCGAGCGTATTTTTGTCTGCCTTCTCAATTTCCGGACACCAATAAGAAGCGCTCTCCAGCGGGCGGTACGAACGATCATATTCGGTAGGCCAAGGAAAAAGCTTGATGCCGCGATGGTTTAAATCAATATTGTTTAAATTTTCTATCATATGATTATGCTCTATCTCTATCTCCATTGGCTTTTACAAAATGCCTCTCCTCCCAAGGAGGCATTACATTTTTTGGCAATTTATCCAGCTTCGCGAGCATTGCCCATCGAATAGGGTTTAGAGAATAAGGCGCCGGGGGATTAAAAAGCTCCGGCACCAAATATAAAGGCCACGCTCTGCCGTTGCGAAAACCAAATTTTTTAAAGGCTCTGATATAGCCCGCGAAGGTTAAATAAGTATCAATAGCTGCGCATTTTTCTTTTTTGGCAAAATCTAAAACGCTTTTTATAAGAGAATAATCTGCTTGTGGAAGCGATATAATATCCACCACTCTTGCAATTGACACGCTGTTTGCTTTTTCAACACGAATTACGGCTAACCCGCTGATATTTCCAGACAAATCATAAGCAGTTGCAAAATGATATTTTAAAAATGGATGCTTCAAAAAACGCCAAGAAATATATTGCCATGAGCGATCGGTAGTCATACCAAATCTTTGTTTAATAACCGGCCATGCTTTGATCCAGGCGTTTCTTTGGGGAATACCCCAAACTATCTTTAATTGCGAAACTGGAATTTTAAAATTGCCTTTGGTAAGTAAAAAATTGTGGTTTTTTAAAATATCAGCATTTTTTTTCGGATAAATCGCTTGCGCAATAGATACGGCTTTTTGGGGATCCAAAATCGCTAATAGGCGCGTGTATTGCGAAATTTTTTCCCAACCATTTTTAGGATATATAGGGTAAGCAACGTTACTGAAACTTACAGCCAGCGGAAGCTCATAGTTATTTGTCATTTTGTGAAAAATTTTCATTCCAATGCCTCTTCCCCGCATTTCTTTGGCAGTAAGCCAGTTTGCGTACCACCCGCATTTGTATTTTTTTCCTGCAATCCACATATCCACAGGCAGAGCCCCCAAAAAACCTACAAATTTTTTTGAAGAATCTTCTGCGATAACCGCGGGGAGAAATTTGCTGTTTTCGGATCCCGGAGAATCTGCAAAATACCACTTTAAATGTTTTTTGTTGGTAAAAATATGCCGAGGATTATATTCTCTTGAAAAAAACTTTTGTAATTTCATTAAGTCTGTTTTTTCTGCCCACCTTATTCTAAGATTATCCGTACTTTTTCCCATAGTAATGTAACCTACAAAATCCCTTTTTCGTTGCATTATAAATAGCGCAAAATATGTTCCACTACTCTCTCTCCGGCTTTGCCGTCCGCTCCATGAGCAAGACGCTGCATCAATTCGTAGCGTTCTTTCTGGTCCAAAGATGGATTTTCCAGATAATTTTTTAAAATTTCTTTAAGTTCCAAAAAACTATATGCTGTACGCACAGCGCCAGAATTTAAAACATCCTGAAAGTGCTCCCGAAGCATAAAACGCCTCACGGATTTTCTAAAAGGCCGTTTTTTATATCCGTCAAAGCCAATGCCCACAAGCGGCTTATTAAGCGCCGCGGCTTCAATTATAATTGTTGAATACATTGAAATTACGGCATCGGCATGGCGCATAATATTGAAAAACTGAATGCTTTTGGGCAAATCTCCCCAAAATTCTTTTTTATAAAATCTTACCCTTGGGTGTTCTTCAAATCTATTAAACTTCGCTTCATCAAAATCTTTGTCTGCGCCTCTGCCGCCCAAGTATGGTCTCACAACTAAATAAATATCATTCCCAAATTCGTTTTTGTCCGCCCATTCAAGAATTTTTTCAATAGTGTCAGGTTCATCTGAGCAGTATGCGCTTCCGGAAACATATAAAATAAATTTGGCGCTGCGGGGAAATTTCAACTCTTCCAATATTTTTTCGCGCGAGGCGGCGTAAGATTTATCTACGATAAAATCAAAATGTGGATAACCGATGACTGTAATTTTTTGTGGATTGTAAGACTGGTATTTTACTGCAAAATCTTTTACTTGTTTGCTCTGCGCCAAAAGAAAATCCGGACGAAGTGGCAGATAATATTTATCGAAATGATCCCAATTCGAAGCCATTCCCAGGGTTTTAATCCCCCGCCCTTTGGCTTCCGAAAGCAGCTGAGTATCGTATGATCCGTAAATATGCGGCAAAAAAACAAGCGAGGGCTTGTATTTTTCGAATAATTCCTCAAATAGTCTTTGAATAAAAACTTTGGGATATAAATAGGGAATAATTTTTTCCCGGAAAAAATAGGATTTGCCGCAAGTTCTCGCAATAAAAATCTTAACCGGTGCAAGCCACCGCTTGCCCCCGGCTGGTGGCTCATCGGGCCGCACACCCAAAGTTGCAAGAGTGCGCGTGGTACCGGTGTATATAAAATAAGAGTAAAAAAAATAAAAAAGTTTTTCTAAAAAGTTTTGCGGAGCAGAAACTCTTACGGCTTCAATTGAAAAATTCTCTCCCAAATCATTTTTTAAAAAACTGTAGTATTTCTCCAAATCCTTTTTTTGTACCAAAAAAACAAGTTTAATATCCTGTCTCTCGGAAATCATTTTTTTTAATTTGTCAAAAACACTTCCCGGAAAGAAAAAAAGATTCCGATAAACCAGTGGTGAAGAAATCGCAAAAAAAATTGTCTTTTTTATGTTTTGCATAAAACATTTGCCCAGCCCTTGCCGCCTTCCCTGTTTGCTGAAACCATCATTAGATCCACTGGGTTTTTAGGTTTTAATTGCTGGCTTTTGGTGTCTAAAACAAAGAATCTGTAACCTATATTGTGCAACAATATAAGCAGATTCATTGGGTTCGTGCCATTGTTTTTTAATCCATAAGGCCAAAACTCCATTAAAATAACCGGTTTGTGGTTTTTTAGCACCTCTTTACCGCCCTCAAATACAAGTCCCTCAGCTCCTTGTACGTCTATTTTAATAAAACTAGCCTTGCCTCTTATTTTTTTCATATAATTATCCAGTGTCTGAGATTCAACTTCAATCTTCCCACTTAAACTATCGCTTGGTATATTTTGAGATGCAAATGACATATTTCCCAAATTGTCTCTATCTAAAAAAAGAGTGGACTTTCCAGAAACAGAAGATAGAGCAATATTTTCCAAAACAATATTTTGAAATTTATTTACTTCGACATTGCGCGATAAAAGTGAAAAACTTTTTGGCTCCGGCTCAAAAGCAAAAATCTGTCCCGTCTTTCCAACCGTCTTTGCCAAAATAAGAGCAAAGTAGCCGATGTGCGCACCGATATCCAAAGCAATGTCACCAGGTCTTAAGCAGTTTTTTATAACTTCGCCTTCGAATTTGTCATAAACTCCACGCAACAAAATATCTTTAACTTCTCCTTGGTCACTGGTGTTTAAAAACATTTTAAATCCGTTGACTTCCGCCACAATTTCTCCCTTGGGTTTTAAAAAATCATACAAAAAAGAATGCAGGGTTCTCAAACCAGGAATACGTCCCAGATTTTTACCAAACAAAAGTGAATTTATTTTTTTAAATAATTTAAAAAACATGGCATATCGACATTATAGTCTCTGCAACCCTTTTTGCAGAAAAACCATCAACAAATTGCACTTGCTGATGAACTATTTTTTCCCGACCCTCTTTTAAATGGGCTGGATTTCTAAG
>JBBTVJ010000056.1:0-6743 GCA_038063295.1 Patescibacteria group bacterium
TGAACCCAGTCCTCACCCTCCCGAAGGGTGTATACTGCCGGTATACTACAGCCCGGATTACTTCACATAATGCTTTTTTTTAATTTTTGCTATTTCTTCTTCCTCAAGTCCCATTTTTTTTGATTTGCCGGATTGCGCAAGTTTTTCCAACTCTTTTTCAGATAACTTATTTAGTTCATTAGCGCGTTTTTCCAAGTAATCTTTTTCATTTTTTTGAGGATCTTCCAAAACTTCGTCCATTAAAGCGTTTAAAACTAAACCTACCTTAATGCTTTGCGGAAGATTGGTCAATTCTTTTATTCGATCCCCGTTAATTTTAAGCATTTTAACTGATATCGGATCTCTCTGTAATTTTTCAACCAGAAATCTAAAATGGCGGAGCTTGTATGGTTCAGCTTTTGGCACGCCCGAACCTATACGGTCGCAGATTCTAACTCTTATTAAATCTTCCATGTCCTCAGGACCCACTTGGCGTATAAGCCGGCGGACGGAAGATTCAGAAACTTCATCCACATTGTAATAAAAAAGATGATAACGCACCAACTTTGCAACTTTTTCAATAAATTCGGTAGGATATTTTAATCGCGAAAGTATTTTAAGCGCCATTTTGGCTCCAATAATTTCATGTCCGTAAAAAGTTGAATCTGGCCCGTCTCCTTTTTTTGAACGAGGTTTCCCAATGTCATGAAAAAGTGCAGCTGCGCGCACAATAAGCGGCCACTTTTCTTTTGCGGCATGGTCTAGGGCATTTAAATTGTGTTCCCAAACTGTATAAATGTGGTGTTTGTTTTGACCAACCCCAAAGCCTTCTTCAAGTTCACTGAGGAATATATTTAAAATCCCTAATTCTCTTAGCGTGTTAAGTCCCACAGATGGCTTGCTGGATAAAATTATTTTAGAAAATTCATCTCGTATTCTTTCGTGGGCTATGACTTTGAGTAAATTTGCTTTTTTTTCGAGAGCTGTTTTAGTTTTCCCTTCTATTTGAAATGTCATCTCCGAAGCAAGGCGTATCGCGCGCATAATTCTGAGGGCATCTTCTTCAAAACGGTCTTCTGGGTTTCCTACGGCGCGAACAAGTTTTTTTTCTAAATCTTTTTGTCCTTCAAGCGGATCGATTAGTGTTGAGTCCGAGCCCATTGCCATTGCATTTATAGTAAAGTCTCTTCGTTTCAAGTCTTCTTCAAGGGTTTTGGCAAAGTGAATTTCATCGGGATGACGCTTGTCTGAATATTTTCCTTCAATTCTAAAAGGCGTAATCTCTATTGCGCGCAGCCGCGGATCATCGGATCCAGTCACTACACTTACCGTACCGAATTTGTTTTCGTAAAAGCTATTTGGAAAAATTTCTTGAAGTTTTTGCGGGTTTGCGTTTGTGGTTATATCCCAGTCTTTTGGGATTATTCCTAAGATCAGGTCTCTTACGCATCCGCCGACCATGAAAGCTTCAAAGCCAGCGTTTTTTAAAATTACAAGCGCGGCTCGTATTTCTTTGGGGATATTTAACTGTTTTTGCATAATGCGCTCTCGCCCCGATTCGAACGGGGAATACGTGGTTCGAAGCCACGCGTGATATCCGTTTCACCACGAGAGCATAGGCACAATATAACAAATTTGTGTTTATTTGACAAATTTACAACTATCTTTTATTTCGATGAAATGTTTTATGAACCTCTTTTAAGTGTTTGTCGGTAAAATGCGTGTAAATTTGAGTGGTGGAAATGTTGGCATGCCCCAAAATAGCTTGCACAGAACGTAAGTCCGCCCCGTTTTTTAGAAGATCTGTGGCAAATGCATGGCGCAGAACATGAGGAGTAACTTTTTTTGCAATTCCCGCTTTGATTGCGTAGCGGCATATCATGCGCTGTATTGAGCGTGTGCTTACTGGAAAAAGCTTGTCGGTTACGGTGTTCACATCTTTTTTTAAATATTCGATTATTGCTTTTTTTGCCTGAGGAGAAAGAAACACCACGCGTATTTTTCCGCCCTTTCCGCGGACAGAAAATTCATCTTTACTTAAATCAATTCCTTCTCGTGGCAATGATACAAGCTCGGAAATGCGAAGCCCGGTAGAAAAAAAAGTTTCTAAAATAGCTTTGTCGCGCAAAGAAATTATGCTTTCTTCGTTTGGCGCTGAAAGCAGACGTTGCAGATCTTTTGTGTCCAGTAGATCAAGTTCGCGTTCTGAAATTTTAGCCAGTTCGAGTTTTTGTGCATCCAGCGATTCGATGCCGATTTTTGAAAGGAATTTTAAAAATGAACGCAGAGCTATAATATAGTAGTTCTGCGTTTTTTTGTTTAAATTCATTCTATTTAGGTATAATCTATATTTTCTTACACCTTCTTCTGTAATATTTTCCGGTGAACTATTTATACCTAAAAAATTAAAAAACTTGTCCAAATAGCGGTTATAGTTTTCTATGGTTTTTGTGCTTCTGCCTTTTTCTATTTCCAAGTGTTCCAAGAATTGTTTTTTGAGGTCTTTTAGTGAGTTTGCCATTAATTTTATCATAGAATATTTATCCACACAGACAGTATTGACTTTTTATTTAAATAGGAGTATAATTAAAAATAGTTAAGTTGCTTTGAATTTTAACTTCACAGATAGGGGGGTGATTTATGAAAAAAGTAGAAGTTGTGGTTGTTTTTTTGACACTGTGTTTATTAGTGCCAAGCGCTTCGGCGGCGCAGCCGCGACTGATCACCGTCAGAGTGCTGGTGGATGGTACCGATGATATCGGGGCGATTTACCAGCCACTGAACGCTGCTTTTTTTACAGCATCCAATGTATTTCAACAGTTTGGAATACAGTTTCAAATTGTTGAATTGGCATATGGAGGCTGGTTCGCGCCATCGGATAATTTTGATGGACCCAAGGCGTTAACAAGGATATCTCAAATGCAATTCCCCAAAAAAGTTAACATTGTTGTTGCTTTTACCACAAAAAAGTTTTTTGGCGATGGGGAAATAGAGGTGGATGGGATAACTTCTGTAGCGAGAAAGCAATTTGGTGGATTGGCTACGGGCAAATTTGCATTAATTGGAATTCAATACAAGTTTGAATGTGTATTGATCCATGAATTAGGGCACTTGTTTGGTGCCGACCACTCCTCTGATCCAAGATCGGTCATGAATGCTAAGGAAATAAAAACCCTAGTATTTGACCAAAAAAGTAAGGAGGTGATACTTGCAAATCTCAACCGCAAGTTCTGATCACCTTTAACTCCCTCGACTACGGCCGGGGGAGAGCTTTGTAAAATTTATTTTTTATGATAATATTTGCATATGTTAAAACCAAAAAAGAAACAAAAAATAGTCAAAGAGCATCGTATGCACGAAAAAGATACTGGTTCAGCTAGCGTGCAAGTAGCGCTTCTTTCGGAGCAGATTGAGGTGCTTTCAGCGCATCTAAAAAAACATCAAAAAGATAATCACTCTCGCCGAGGGCTTTTAAAAATGGTTTCTAAAAGAAAAAAACTTTTGGAATATTTATCAAAGAAAAACGAAGCTACTTATAAATCGCTGATTAAAAAACTCGGGTTGAGAAAATAATTTGCCCTGTTAAATAATTTTAGATTGAACTTAAAAATGGCTAACTTAAAACACAAAAATCAGCGCGTCGCAGTGTTTATTGATGCGCAAAATATGTATCACTCCGCTCGCAGCTTGTTTGGCGGCAGAGTAAATTTTAAAGCTGTTCTTCAAACGGCTGTTGGCGGCCGCCAGCTTATACGCGCCTTTTCGTATGTAATTCGCACCAAGACCGGTGAAGAAAAGGCTTTTTTGGAAGCGCTGGAAAAGGCAGGCATTGAATTGAGAGTAAAGGATTTGCAGGAATTTTACGGGGGTGCGAAAAAAGCGGATTGGGATGTGGGACTTACGGTGGATGCCATTCGCACCTCGGCGATTGTGGATACAATTGTTATTGCCTCTGGTGATGGAGATTTTATTCCTTTAGTTGAATACTTAAAAAACCAAGGAAGAAGAGTGGAGGTAATTTCTTTTGGCAAATCTACTTCAGGAAAACTTAAAGAAATTGCTGACGACTTTATTGATCTCGGCAAAGAACCCGCAAAATATATTTTGAAGAAATAAATGACTACTAAAAAATTTACCACAGAAGTAAGGGGGCGCACGCTTACGGCTGAATTCAGCAATTTAGCGGAGCACGCCAATGGATCGTGTCTTTTAACATACGGTGGAACGGTTGTTTTTGCTACAGCAGTTAAATCTCAATCAGCAAGAGCGGGAACAGATTTTTTCCCTTTACTGGTTGACTATGAAGAAAAATTTTACGCCGCGCGAAGAATTTTGGGCTCACGCTTTGTGCGTCGTGAGGGTAAGGCGTCTGACGAAGCAATACTTGTCGCTCGACTTATAGATCGGGGCATACGCCCGCTTTTTAATCAAAAAATGCGCAACGATGTGCAGGTAGTTGTAATGGCGCTTTCAGTGGATGAAGAAAATGATCCGGATTTTCCCGCAATTATTGCTTCTTCTTTGGCTTTGGGCACTTCGGATATTCCGTGGAACGGACCTCTGGGCGCTGTGCGTATTGGAAAAGTTGATGGAAAATTTATCGCAAACCCGACTTACGAAGAAATGCAAAAATCGCCATTGGATCTTATGGTCTGCGGAAAAGATGGCAAGGTGAATATGATAGAAGCAGGCGGTGATCAGGTTTTGGAAGATGATGTGTCTTCTGCATTAGAATTTGCTGTAAAAGAAATCAATGCGCTTTGTGAATTTCAAGATGATATTATAGAAAAAATAGGAAAAACAAAAGATAAATTTGAAATTCAAGAGCTTCCGGCTGAAGCAAAAGCGGCTTTTAAAAGTACGGTTTTGCCACAGCTTGAGGAGGCAATTTATATAAAGCAAAAAATGAACAGATTTGAGAAGTTAAATGATATAAAGCGCGAGTGGATGCGATTTGCCGAAGAAAAATTTTCTGAAATTCCAGAGAATTTACACGACAACCTTTTTGAAGAAGCTATAAATGATACAGTGCATAAAAATATTATAGAAAAAGAAAAACGCCCCGACGGCAGGGGAGTAGAAGAACTGCGCCCGCTTTTTGCAAAAGCCAAAGCTTTGCCTCGAACTCATGGCTCCGGAATTTTTTTTAGGGGCGAGACTCATATTTTGTCCGTAGTAACTTTGGGTGCGCCAAGCGATGCTCAGTTGATTGAAGGCATGGAAGTGCGGGGCAAAAAAAGATTTATGCACCACTATAATTTTCCGGGGTTTTCTTCTGGTGAAGTAAAACCGATGCGGGGTCCGGGAAGGCGTGAGATTGGGCACGGAGCTTTGGCTGAAAAAGCGCTTTCGGTGGTAATACCGGATTCAGATAAATTTCCATATACAGTCAGAGTGGTTTCCGAAACTCTTTCTTCAAATGGATCGACTTCAATGGGTTCGGTATGCGCTTCAACTTTGGCGCTGATGGATGCGGGGGTGCCGATTGTCTCTCCAGTTGCCGGTATTGCTGTGGGATTGATGATGAAAGATGAAAAAAATTATAAAATTTTAACCGATATTCAAGGACCGGAAGATCATCATGGTGATATGGATTTTAAAGTTGCAGGAACCAAAGATGGCATTACGGCGGTTCAGATGGACGTAAAAGTAGATGGCATCCCGCTTAAGATTTTGCGCGAAGCGTTTTTGCAATCACGCAAAGCAAGACTCCAAATTTTAGATGTAATAACTTCAGAGCTCAAAGAACCCAGAAAAGAATTAAGCGAATACGCCCCTCGCATAATTTCAATGACAATTGATAAAGAAAAAATCCGCGACGTGATAGGTCCCGGAGGAAAAATGATAAATTCAATAATTGAAGAAACCGGCGCGCAAATCGATATAGAGCAGGACGGTTCAATATTTATAACCGGTCCCAATGAAGAGTCTGCCAAAAAAGCGCAGGAAAAAATTAAGCTTTTGACCAAGGAAGCGGAAATTGGAGAGGTATTTTCCGGAAAAGTTACAAGAATTTTCCCATTTGGCGCTATGGTTGAATACGCTCCTGGGCAAGAGGGCATGGTGCATATTTCAGAACTTGCTCCGTTTAGAGTAAATCAGGTAACAGATGTGGTTTCTCCCGGAGATGAAGTACCGGTTAAAGTGGTAGGGCGAGACGATCAGGGAAGAATCAATCTTTCTATAAAAGCGGTAAAAAAACTTGATTTAAAACCAGAAGAGGAGAGAAAGGTGGGGGAGGCGGAAGCCAGAAAACAACAGGAAGCTCGCGAACGCCGCGATCGCAGCCGAGGAGGCAGAGGCGGCAGAAGGTTTTAATCCATTTTTTTTATCTTGCGTATTCTATTGCGCGGAGTTCGCGAATGACGTTGACTTTGATTTCTCCGGGATATTTGAGTTCTCCTTCAATTCGGTCCGCGATATCGCGGGCCATTTTTTTAGCTTCCAAATCAGAAATATTTTCCGGAGTTACGAATACCCTAATTTCGCGCCCAGCTTGAATAGCATAAGCTTTTTCCACGTGCGGGAAAGACGTTGCAATTCCTTCCAAATCCTCCAGCCTTTTTAGGTAATTTTCTACAGTATCGCGCCTTGCTCCGGGGCGGGAAGCGGAAATGGCGTCTGCTGTTTGCACAATTATTGATTCAAGTGTTTCGTAAGGATACTCTTCATGGTGCGACTGCATTGCTTGAATTACTCTTACATCAACCCCGAATTTTTGCAAAATTCGGCGTCCTATTTCCACGTGCGTTCCTTGAATTTCA
>JBBTVJ010000057.1:0-5392 GCA_038063295.1 Patescibacteria group bacterium
GAGCCGTACCATCTTGAGCAAGTTCTTTGGGGCGCATATACGCCACCTCTGCACCATTTCGCCTGCCCACATCAGCCATCTCTTCATCATCGGTATCTACAATAAAACGATTTACTAACCTGCTTTTTTTAAAAGCATCGCAAACATAAGCCATTGTCGGCTTCCCTAGCACCGGCACAATACTTTTTTTTGGAATTCTTTTTGACCCGCCACGAGCAGTTATAATACCTAAAATTTTTTTATCACTTGACATAAATTAAATAATTTGTTAGTTTCGCTAAAGACAATCTTTGTAAAGTAAACTTGAAAAACAGAAAGGAGTTTCTTTGTGGGTGAAAAATGGATGATTTGGACTCTACTCGAGGCAGGAACACGCACACTCTCAAAACTATTGCAAAAATTAGTCGGAGTTGCAAGTACCACCATTGGACATTTGTTTTTAGTAACACTTATAATCGGTTGCGTGCAAACAATTGTAGGTTTTTGTGCAGTTAAAGTGCAAAAGAAGAAATTTTTTGGGACCATAAACAATATCGAAAAATCCGGCCTTGGGCCATTTGCAAGCATCTTGTATGTTTTAAATAAAAATGGTGTTGCTGGTTCAATTGCTTTTGGATTTTTTGCAGTTGTAAATTCCATCTTGTCATTTGCCGCATTTTTGTATGGCGCCGAGGTTGGAATAAACACATTTATCATTACTCTTTCCATAATTCCCGGAGCGATATTTGACAGTTGGTTTTTCCACAACAAGCTCACTGGACGAATATACACTGGAATGGTTCTTGCGATAACTGCCGGTTATTCAATCTTGGGTTGGCCGTCTCTTTCGGAAGCTGCAGAACTACCGTTTTGGATATGGCTATCCCTTGCAAATGCACTAGGTGTGTTGCCATAAATCAGGTTATCACCCAAACTGTGCGGACGGTAGATCCCATGGTTAAAAATTTTTGGGGTGGTATTACAACGGTTGTTTGCTGCGCTCTTGCAATTTTATGGCTCGGAAACCTCACAGAATCTGGAACGGGTGCTTCGCTGACCCAGCTAATTGTCTTCGGAATTGTCCTTGGGATAATCATTGTTGGAATGTGGAGTTTTAATCTTCTTAGCTATCGCGGCGGGGCTAGCATTGCTCTAAAAAAATTAGTTATGTATGGCAGTTTTCTTACTGCTGCAATGATTATGGGAGTGATTTTCTTCGGAGAAACATTTACTGCCGCAAAAGCGGTTGGGATTTTGCTTTACGTCGTTGCCTTCATCTTTATGGATCCGAAAACTTGGAAATTTGTAAAATCACAATTTACGCAACCTTCTAGTTTTGCTTCCACTGAATTGTAGGGTGTATCACATAGTGATCGATGTGTTCTTTGTGCGACATGATTTTTTGGATCATTTTTTTCACGAATTCATCAGAAAGATAATGAGGTTTTAAACCCAAAGAAAGAAGCGAGGTGTTTTTGGGATTATAATAATGTTCTTCTTTTTCCACCCGAGGGTTCGGGTGGTTTTTTATTTGAACAGAAAGACCCAAAGACTCACCTGCTCTTTTTACTCTTTCTGCCAAATCCATCACCGAAAACGTTTCCGTAAACTGATTAAATACCCGAAACTCGCCCGCTTTGGCAGGATTCTCGGCTGCAAGCTCTACGCACAAAAGAGTATCATTAATATTTAAAAACCCTCTTTTTTGGCCTCCCGTGCCGTAAACAGTAAGAGGAATGCCGGCTACCACTTGTGTGGCAAAACGATTTAACGCAGTACCAAAAACGTGGTCGTAATGAAAACTTGTGATTAATTCCGGATGAAGCTCTGTTTCTGCGGTATCTGTGCCATAAACGACACCTTGGTTTAAATCGGTAGCACGAATACTCCATACTCTGCAAGCAAATTCTATATTGTGAGAATCATGAACTTTACTTAAGTGATAAAAAGATCCGGCCTGTTTTGGATATAAAACTCGGTCTTTGCGCCCATTGTGTTCAAGTTCGAGCCAGCCTTCTTCAATATCAATATTTGGAGTGCCGTATTCCCCCATTGTGCCTAGTTTTATCAAATGCGCATTTGGAGTGAATTTTTTCATCGCAAAAAGCACATTTAAAGTGCCCGCCACATTGTTTATTTGAGTATTGACGGCACGAAGACGAGACTCCATAGAATAAGGAGCGGAGGGCTGTTCGGCATAATGAATTATAGTTTCGGGGCGGAATTCATCAAAAATCTGGTAAGTAAATCTATGATTGTGCGCTAAGTCTCCCACAAAAACTTTAATCGATTTTTCTCCGGATTCATTCCACCTGCGAATTCTTTTGGGAAGTGTAGGAATATGAAATAAAGGTGATACCCCAATTTCCGCCTCCCAAAATCTTTTAGACAAGTTGTCAGCGATAGCTACTTCATTGCCCTTTTTTGCAAAATGCATTGCCGTAGGCCAACCCAAATATCCATCTCCTCCTAAAACCAAAATACGCATAATATTATTTTAACAATATCATTAGTTATCTTGTTTCAAAATTTCTATACCTTTTTCAAAACTTATTTCCGGCTGCCAGTTGAAGAGATTTTTGGCTTTTTGAATATCAAATAAAGTTTCGCGAATTTCGCCGACTCTAGGTTCCATAAAAACTTTAGGATGATTTTTTCCGCCAATTAAATCCGCGATTTCAAGGATCGAAAAATTTTTTCCGGAGCCGATGTTGATGGCCTCTCCGTAAAAATCTTTTTCACTTTCGCAAGCAAGTCTCACTGCGCGCACAGCGTCGGCAACAAAAACCATGTCCCTTCTTTGGTGCCCATCTGGCACCACAGTAAATGGCTCGCCTGCTTTCCACTGATGCATAAATCTTTCAATGCACGAAGCATACGCCGCGTCTCTCGGCTGGCGCGGACCAAAAACATTGGAAAATCTTAAAGAGACAGTATCAGGCCCTTGCCAAATTTCCTTGCTTGCCCAAATATGCCCCATGTCTTCAAGCATCGCCTTCGAGAGGCCGTAAGGATTGAGTGGAGCAAGTTTTACATTTTCCGGAAGTTTTTTTCCAGAATATTCAAACGCGGTTTTGCCGTAAGTAGCACCGGAAGAAATTAAAACCACTCGGAGCACGCCAGTCTGCCTCGCTGCTTCCAATACGCTGTAAGTCCCCTCAACATTATTGCGCATAGTACCCATTGGCATATCAATTGATTTTTGAACCGATGGTACTGCACCCAGATGCGCTATCGCTTCTGGTTTGAAATTTCGCAAACATTCCAAAAGTTCATCAAATAGACAAAAATCCTGCTTAATATAAGCTACACCCCCCACTCGTTCACGCGGATCGCGAATATCCAAAGAAGCAATCACGTGCCCGTGACCTAAAAGTTCTTCAATAAGATGTGATCCAATAAACCCCGATCCACCTGTTACTAATATTTTCATAATATAAAAGAAAACACCCCGACTAGAGTCGGGGTTTCTTTATGTGCTCATTGTTTATACTCTTTCATCTATATTCTTTCATCACCAACAGCGGAGTGTAAATATGCAAACTCCTCGCGTTTTTTTTACTCGTGTTTTTCACACGGTGAATTGTTCCCGGCAACTCAATTTGCAAATCGCCCTTCTCAAGTCTGTTAATAGTAAATCTCCTTAATCGCGGAGGCAAAAAAATTTCCTCAATAAGATTTCCTTCAAGTACTCGAACCAGTCCGTGCGATTTTCCATGATTGTGCATTGGAGTTTCCGAGCCCGGTTCCCAATCAATTTGTATAACTTCAAAGTGCTCATTTTGAAAAAGAACAGTTCTTTTGTATTGAGATTCTCTGGTCAATCTAGTGACCCCAGATAAGCTTCTTATTAAATAACTCGTCTCTCAAGGGAAAGGTTTTAAGGGCCTTTACAATTCTTTCGTGCGCTTTGCCATCGCCATAAATACCCCGAGGTTGGATGCACTTTTTAAAATCAGCATTTGAAGCTTTTTTTATAGCTTTTTCAATTGCTAAAACATTGTGCGGAACATCAATAATGTTATTTTCCCGCTCTCTCCCCTCCTGTCTGCGCCCAATATTTACCGCCGGGCAGAAAACATACGGGGCTTCGTAAATGCCAGCGGAGGAATTTCCCACCAAAGCAGACGCACATGCCTCAAGCCCAATAAAGTCTTCGGCGGGGATATTTTTAAACCCCCCTCCCCATTCCTTTATTGCATCTATCACGCCCTGATACCCTTGATCCGAACACGGATACGCCACAATCGCGCGAAGTCCTGTATTTTTTACCGCTCGCAGAGTTTTTTTCATTTGGTTATATGACTCTTCAGGTTCAGTGGTTACTGGATGCTGCAACACCAACAAAAATGGTTCACGCGCTCCAAGTCCAAATTTTTTTCTTACCTCGCGCTCTGGAGTGTAAAGTTTTTTCGCGATAAAATCAATGTAAGGTGCGCCAACAAAATGCACTCGTGAATTTTCTTCCCCTAATTTTTCTACCACTTCTTTTGCTTTTTTTGTTTCAGTAAAATGAATGTGCGAAAGTTTGGTGATAGCGTGCCGCTGAATGCCGTCAATATTGCCTGAAATTTCTCCTCCTTGAATATGCGCCACAGGAATCCTCAACTGAAGTGCCGCAAAAGCGGCAGTTAAAGTTTCGGATCTGTCACCCAAAAGCAAAACAATGTCAGGTTTTAATTTTGAAAAAGTTTGGGCAAATCCAGTTAGCCCCCTTCCAAGCGCTTCCGTGCGCTCTTTGGGTGTTGCGCCAATTTGAGCCATATCCACCGTAGCGTTTATTTTTATCCATTTTTTGGCGTAATCTAAAGTTCTGCCAAACATACGCGAAAGATGCATATCGGTTAGCACCACCTGCAATTTGAGTTTTGGGTCTTGTGCAATACTTTTCATTGTAGGCAAAAGCGCATTAAATCCGCCTCTTTTACCGTTTACCACACAAATTGTGCGCTGCTTCATACTTTTTAGAACTCTTTTTTGAATGTTTATTTTCTAAAAAACCCCTGCCAATTAAAATCGGCAGGGGGGTATGGTCAATAACCATTATAAGCGTTGTACAAAATTTTTATAACTTCTACTCCATAATCTATGTGCAATGGCGAATCTTTATAATCCGCTTTTCCGGTGAGCAAATCGTCGTAGTACTGCATAAGCCACAAAAAATCATCCTTGCGTTTTTTGGGAATTACTATTTCTTTTTCTCCCCAATTTTCCCCTAAACTTTCGAAATAACAACTTACAACTTCGCGATCTTTTTCACAAATCCACTTAACAGCTCCTTTTGTTCCTTGAATTCTTGTCATTTTTTTTGGAGGGTTTGTTATAACATCTTGAATAACCCTGCCTACTCTTTCGCTATCTTGAGAAAATTTTTGATCTCCCCAGTAATTAAGCTGAAAGGCAATCAACTGAT
>JBBTVJ010000058.1:0-7786 GCA_038063295.1 Patescibacteria group bacterium
CAAAGAGCTTGGAAAGGAGGTTGCGCGGCATGGGGCAGTTTTGGTAAATGGATCTACAACGGGTTTTCCTCTGTGGGCGGCAATGGGCGCAAAAGAGGAGAATGGGTTTTGCATAGGACTTTCTCCGGCGGGTTCTGAAAAAGAGCATATTGAAAAATACGACTTACCCGTGGACTATATGGACATAATTGTTTATACGGGCTTTGGGTATTCCGGAAGAAATTTACTTCTTACGAGGTCTTCAGATGCTATCATTGTAGGCTGTGGGAGATGGGGTACGCTCAATGAATTTACTATTGCTTTAGAAGACGGCAAACCGATCGGTGTTTTGGAAGGATCGGGAGGAAGCACAGATCTGATTCCTCAAATCATAGAAAAAGCGCAAAGGGGTGCAGGAAATATAGTTTATGACTCTGATCCCAAAAAGTTAGTGGAAAAAATTTTGGAATTAGTAAAAAAAGAGAAACTTATTAAATTGTGATGTTTTAGGACATGTTTACGCCGGAAATTTTTGCAATGATATATAAAATTACTCTTTCTGCAATACTTGGCTTGATAATCGGCGCGGAACGGCAATCCAAAGAAAAACCAGCAGGACTTCGTACTCACGCTTTGGTTGCGATCGGCTCAACTCTTTTTACTGTTCTTTCTTTTGTAAATTTGTTTGAAGGACTGGGCTATGCTTTTGATCCTTCTAGAATTGCCGCTCAAGTTGTGGTGGGGATTGGTTTTTTGGGAGCAGGGATGATTTTTTTAAAAGGAGGTGAGGCAAGGGGTCTTACCACTGCCGCTGGCATTTGGGTAACTGCTGCTATTGGTATGGCGGTTGGTTTCGGCGCTTACGTTGTAGCAGTATACACAACTGTTCTTGTTTTTTTGATACTTTCCGCATTTAGATATTTGGAAAACAGGAAAAGCGGTCAATGATTTTACTTTCTCCATTTTGGCGTTCTGTCGGCATAATTTCGGGGCTTATTGGCGCGGGTATTTTTGCTTTGCCCTACTCGGTTAACGTTTCTGGAAGCTTTTGGTCATTGATAAACTTAATTTTGGCTTTTTTTGCTGTTATTTCCATTCACTTGGTTTATGGAGAAGTAGTTACAAATACAAAACCTATTCATCGTTTTCCGGGATACGCAAGAATTTATTTAGGTGAACTTGTTGGAAAAATTTCTAAAGCAACTTCTCTTTTGGGGATCAATGCTATAATTTTGGTTTACGCGATTTTATCTGGAATTTTTATTTCATATATTTTGGGCGGTTCTCAATTTATGTGGTCTTTAGTATTCCTAATTGTAAATAGTCTTATTTTATTGAGAAGCCGCGCCAAAGAAATTGGGTTTTTAAACATTGTTTTAATAGTTCCTCTTATTGCGACAATTTTGTACATTGCGTTTTTATCTTCAAGAAGCGGAAATTTGAGCAACATTGTTTTTTGGGGCCGGGATCCGTTTTTTTCTTTCGGTGTTTTTATATTCGCGCTTTCGGGGATGTCGTCAATTGCTGACTCCAAAGAAGTTTTTTTAGGTAAAGAAAATTTAGAAGCGGCTAAGGGCTTGCGATCATCAACTATTTTGGGCACAATTCTGCCTCTTATACTTTACATAGTTTTTGCCATCGGGGTTTTAATGGCTTCTGGTAGCACTACCACAAAAGACGCGCTTTCCGGGCTTTCCGGTATTTTAGGAAATAAAATTTTGATTTTAGGCGCCATTATGGGACTTCTTGCAATTTTACGGGCTGCGCTCACATTTTCTTACGATCTTAAAGAAATTTATGAGCTTGATTTAACGGAGGGAAAAAGTTTATCGTGGGCACTTTCTGGGGTTTTGCCAATTTTTTTATTTTTGGTTATTCCAAAGGATTTTATAAAAATAATTTCAATAGTTGGGGGAATATTAATCGCTTTTGATGGTATTTTGGTAATTTTTATTTTACGCAAAATGCGCCACAAAGGGCAGTCGCTCATACAATTTCTTAGTTTCGGAAAATTACATCAAATTATGCTGATCGCAATTTTTCTTTTAAGCATCGCTTACGAATTTGTATATCAAATATTTTGATGTATAAATAAAAGATGTTTGATCTTATTTCTCTTATAAAAACCGCAGGCTATTTGGGTCTTTTCGGGATTATATTTGCCGAATCCGGTCTTTTAATTGGATTTTTTCTGCCGGGGGATAGTTTGCTTTTTACTGCGGGTTTCCTGGCCTCACAAGGGTTTTTAAATATTTGGGGTTTGGCGGTTGGGACTTTTATTGCAGCGATTTTAGGAGATAATTTCGGATATGGTGTTGGGAAGAAATTTGGTCCGAGAGTATTTTCTGCCGAAGGCGGACACTCTCGCTGGAAAAAGATCCATTCCTTTTTACTTCACAAGGATTATCTAAAAAAATCTAAAGTTTTTTACGAAAAGTACGGAGGCAAAACCGTGGTTCTGGCGCGTTTCCTGCCAGTGATTCGTACTTTAGTGCCGATTTTGGCTGGAGTAGGTGGTATGGAATACAAAAAGTTTGTTTTTTTTAATATTTTAGGTGCTATTTTTTGGGCGCAAGGTCTTACTTGGTTGGGATATTTTTTGGGAAATATAATTCCAAACATAGACCGGTTTATTGTGCCAATAGTTATTGTTATTATCACAGTTTCTTCTCTCCCGACCATTATTCAGTTTTTAATTCATTTTAAAAAAAACAACAAATAATGAGTAAAATAGAGGCGTTGGAAAAGTTAAAAAAGGAAATGGAGACAGATAAAACCTTGCCGCTTTTTGGAAAGGCAAATTTAGTTTTTGGGGAAGGAAATCCAGATGCCGAATTTTTGTTTGTTGGAGAAGCGCCGGGTTTTCATGAAAACGAAGAGCGTCGCCCTTTTGTAGGACAGGCAGGCAAGCTTTTAAATAATCTTCTTTCACAAATTAATTGGAAGCGAGAAAATGTTTATATCACAAATATTGTAAAAAGGCGCCCTCCGGAAAATAGGGATCCGGAGCCAGCAGAAATTGAAGCCCATAAGCCATATCTTGCGAGGCAGATAGAAATTTTAAATCCCAAGGTTATCGCGACTTTGGGCAGATTTTCAATGAATTACTTTTTGCCGGAAGCCAAAATATCACGCGATCACGGAAAGAAATTCGAATCCGGAAAATATACTATTTTTCCTCTGTATCATCCAGCAGCCGCATTGCGTTCAAGCAATGTTTTAAAAGAATTAGAAGCAGATTTTAAAAAATTGCCAGAATTGCTCAAAAAAACGGAGTTCACTGTTGAAGAAAGACTAAAAGAAAAACTCTTTCAAATAACTTTATTTTAAAAAATATTTTGATATAAAAAATGCCACCGGGATTTTTTCCGGTGGCTTGCATTGAGAGTTGGATTTTAAAGACCGAATCTTAGCAAAAGCTGAAGTTGAATTTATTGATCATCGTGATCGGTGGGAACTTGTCCCAACATTTTTCACCTTTAGCTTCTGCTAGCCCAGACATTTGGGCCCATCTATGTTTCTATCTAAATTAATTATCTCAGATAAAATTTTTATTGCAAAATAGGGGTGTGGATAACGTTATGTTAAGATAATACTATGACCAACCAAGAAATAGTGAAAATTTTACACGAAATGGCGGAATTCCTGGAAATGAAAGATGTTGAATTTAAACCCAGAGCTTATGAGAAGGCGGCTTTGGGAATTGATGGTTTGGACCGCGAAGTAAAAGATATTTAAAAAGAAAAAGGTATAAAGGCTCACATGGAAATTCCGGGAATTGGCAAGGGCATTGCTGAACACATCGAGTCACTATTAAAAGGCAAGCGTTTTAGCGAGTACGAAAATTTAAAAAAAGAAATTCCTGTAAATATTTCCGAACTTTCTTCTGTTGAAGGTGTGGGACCAAAAATTATCAAGATTCTATATAAAAAACTAAAGATAAAAAATTTGGTTGACCTTGAAAAAGCCGCTAAAACTGGAAAGATACGCAAACTTGCGGGATTTGGCGAGCGTTCCGAGCAAAAAATTTTAAAAGGGATAGAGTTTTTAAAAAAATCCGGCGGCAGAAAAACTTTAGGATATGTTTTGCCTGAAATCCGCACCATGGAAAAGATGATTCACGCTTTTCCGGAAGTGGAAATGGTGTCCATTGCGGGTTCCGTTCGCCGAATGAAGGAAACTATTGGTGATATCGATATTGTGGCGATTTCTAAAAAACCAGAAAAAGTTATGGACAGGTTTATTGGTTTGCCGCAAGTAGCTCATGTGTATGCGCATGGCAAAACCAAAACCATGGTTAAACTAAAAAATGGACTTGATGCCGACTTGCGTGTTGTGCCAAGAAATTCTTTTGGAGCGGCTCTTAATTATTTTACTGGATCAAAAGACCACAACATAGCTTTGCGCGACATGGCGTTAAAAAAGGGATGGAAGCTCAACGAGTACGGTTTATTCAAAGGCAAAAAACAAATTACTGGGCGTAGTGAAGAGGATTTATATAAAAAATTCGGAATGCAATATATTGAGCCAGAACTTAGAGAAAACACGGGAGAACTGGAGATTGCTAAAAATAATAAATTACCCAAACTTATTCCATACGAATCCTTGAAAGGAGATCTTCAAGTTCAAACCGACTGGACAGATGGTGAAAACTCTATTTTAGAAATGGCTCATGCTGCAAAAAAAGCACATCTTTCATATATTGCAATAACCGATCACACGAAATCACTAGCTATGACTGGAGGGGCGGACGAAAAAAAACTTTTAAAACAAGTTGATGAAATAGAAAAAATTAATAAAAAATTTCATGCTCAAAAAATTGGATTTCGAATTTTAAGCGGTGCTGAAGTCAATATTTTAAAAGACGGTTCCTTGGATATTAAAAATGAGGTTTTAGAGAAGTTGGATGTTGTGGGAGCGGCAGTGCACAGCCATTTTAATTTGTCGCGCGAGGAGCAGACAAAAAGAGTTGTGCGTGCGATGGAAAATCCGAATGTTGATATAATTTTTCATCTTACAGGCAGAGTTATCAAAAGACGCGAAGCTATTGATATTGATGTTGATGAAATAATAAAATCCGCGAAGCGTACTAAGACTATTTTAGAAATTGATGCTTATCCTGAAAGGCTGGATATAAAAGATGAATATATAAAAAAATGCGTTGAAGCCGGAGTTAAAATGGTTATTGATTCAGACGCTCACTCAGTCAGCCATTTTAAGTATCTGGAGCTAGGTATTTCTCAAGCCCGCCGTGGCTGGGCCAAAAAAAGTGACATTTTGAACACAAAGCCAGTTGAAGAATTTTTAAAGTCTTTAAAATAGCTATCTTGAGGCTTCTATTACTTTTTTAAAAACCTCTGGGTAGTATTCTGCAAGCTCGGCGAGCATTTTGCGGTTAAGCCCTATATTTGTTTTTTTTAGTTGGTTTATCAATTTGCTGTAAGATAAGCCATTTTCTCTTGCGCCTGCGTTTATTTTTATATTCCAGAGCGCTCGGAAGTTTCTTTTTTTCTTCCTACGATCTTGAAAAGCATGTATGCCCGCATGCAAGAGTGCTTCACGAGCCGCACGCTCTTTGGATTTCCTTTTCCAACGAAATCCCTTAACCTCACTTAAAACTTTCCGCCTTTTCTTTAATGAAATTTTTCCTCGTTTTACACGTGTCATAAGTTTTAGTGGTATAAGTAAGCTTTTATTGCATCTTTTTGTGTTTCTGAAATTTCTCTATGCTGTTTTTTTTGAAGTTGAGCTAACCTTCTTTTTTTTGCCTGAAAATGATTAATACCCGCGCCGAGGCGGATAATTTTGCCCTGTTTAGTAAAATACATTCTTTTTAAGATTGATTTATTTGTTTTTGCCATAGTTTTTTTATTTTGGCGATATCATTACATTGAGTCCCTTTGGGGCTTTTTGTATTAACTCTTCTGTAAACGGCACTGATACCAATTTTAGAAGCCGTTTTATTCTTTCTTCCAAAAATTCCTTTTTTAAATATTTTTCCCGACCGCGAAGAGCAAGATCAATTTTGATTTTATTTCCCTCTTTTAAAAATTTATCTGTTTGTTTTGCTTTAAGCTCCAGATCGTGTGTTCCTGTGCCTATGCCCAGTCTTATGCTTTTTATTTCTACTTCTTTCCTTTTTTTCTTTGCAAGGCGTTCTTTTTTTTCTTGCTCATAAAAATATTTTCCTTTTTCAGTGATTTTGGCAACTGGCGGATTGGCTGTCGGAGATATTTCTATAAGGTCTAATCTTGCTTCTTGTGCTTTTTTTAAAGCTTCCTCAAGCGGCAAAACTCCTAGGTTTTGGCCCTTATGATCTATTACTCGCAGTTCCCGAGCTCTTATTTGATTGTTTATTCTTGCTCTTTTTATGATTTACAAATCTTACTACTTTTAAATGTTTTTTACAATAGTGAGGTGGCCTCAACGGGATTCGAACCCGTGTTCCCACATTGAAAGCGTGGTGTCCTAGACCAGGCTAGACGATGAGGCCGATTTCGTTCATAATATAGCACAATGCACAAATTTTTGATAATATGCACTTACGCCGCGGTAGCTCAGTGGTAGAGCATTCGCCTGAAGAGCGATTGGTCGTCAGTTCGATTCTGACCCGCGGCACCAAATAGGGGCACTTAGCTCAGTGGTAGAGCAACGCTTTTACACAGCGAAGGTCGGGGGTTCAAATCCCTCAGTGCCCACAATGGATATCATCTACGAAAATGAAAATATTATTGCTCTAAATAAACCGGCGGGGGTTAATTTTGACTGGGCGCTGGAGTTTCGGCATGATTTAATTACAGTACATCGGTTGGACAAAGAAACCTCCGGTGTTATTTTGTTTGCGAAAAATAAAGCATGGGCGGAGCATTTAAAAAAACTTTTTGAAACCAGACAAGTAAAAAAAATTTACTACGCTTTGGTTGCGGGATCCGTAAAAAAAAGTTCAGACACAATAACACTTGAGATTGGCAGAAGCAAACGAACTCCGCTTAAGCGAATATCTGTTGGCAAAAAAATTGGAAAATTGCGAGAAGCAGAAACGTATTATGAAGTAGAAAAAAGATTTAAAAATTTTACGCTTTTGCGCGTTATGCCCAAAACCGGCAGAACTCATCAAATTCGCTCTCATCTAGCGGCAATTCATCATCCTGTAGTATGCGATAAGCTATATGGCGGGAAAAAACCTGTTTGTCCAGCGGGACTTCAAAGGCAGTTTCTGCATGCTTTTAGCATTGAATTTGAGGGTCTTAAACTTGAATCAGATTTTCCGGAGGACTTGAAAAAAACGCTCGATATGCTAAAATAATCCCCATGCCATCGATTAATTTAGTAATTTCACCGGTTGATATTGAATCTCGAAAAAAACTTGATTTTCGGGCTGGAGATTATGTGCGTGTTTGGCAGAAAGTAAAGGAAGGCGAAAAAACACGGCTTCAGGCGTTTGAAGGCATGGTGCTTTCGCGCAATCACGGCAGGGAAGCTGGAGCCACTTTTACTGTAAGGAAAGTTGTAGGAGGAATAGGGGTTGAAAGAATTTTCCCATTGTATTCTCCTGATATTGATAAAGTAGAACTGAAATCGAGATCAAAATTCAAAAGAGCCAAGCTTTTTTACATTCGCGACCGCGCAGCAAGAGAAATTAGAAAAAAAATGAAAGTAGTAACCAGAGAGAAAAAAATTAAATCTGACGTTACAAAATCTGAGCTCAAGGCGGAATCCGAAGAAAAAGTGGTATCATAAGAAACTTGCGCAGGTGGCGAAATTGGTACACGCACTACCTTGAGGTGGTAGCGCCCGCAAGGGCTTG
>JBBTVJ010000059.1:0-2574 GCA_038063295.1 Patescibacteria group bacterium
AATCCAGATAATTCTCCGACGGTACTATCTATAAATAATTTAATTGGTTGCGGGCTTCTTCTATTGAGTTGTCTAATTTGAAAGAAAAGCTTTGCACATTTTTTACTGTTAACTTCGCCGTCAAGAAAAATTTCTCGATTATCGAATGATATATCATATTTTTCATTAATCTCTTGATATTTCAGAGTTTTGATTTTTATTAAAGCCAGAATCGTTATGGCATAGATAACTACTATAAAGATAAATTCCAGGTTGTTTAGTGCTAGCTTTGCCGACACACTTATAAGAAATAGCGATACTGAACAGCCAATACCGAGCATCAAAACAGTTTCTAGAATTCTCTTTGCTGTTTTCATATCTTTTTTACTCCATTCACGGCTTTGATCCAGGCTTCGTCGTCTGTAAGCACTATTGTCGGCTCTGGATCCAACTTTTCAAAGGAAAGCCCGCGTTGTTCAGGTGTCCAGGGGTATTTTTCTTCAATATGTTTTAGCGCCGGCTCGTACTCAGCTTGTCCTGCTTCTAGCAGCTGTCGCAGAAGAATTTTTAGACCAATGGCATGTTTTGGATAAAATGGAAATTCCTCGGTTCCTAATTTTGAAATTTGAACGATCTCCGGCGCTTCTGTTTCTTCTTCAACGCCCTCGGTGTTTAATTTGCTTGTGGGGTCAATCCCAAAAACGTGAAAGAAATAATTTTCATATGTTTTTCCATTTTCTTCCCTATTGTCTTTTGCCCACAAGAGCGAAGATCTCCGGAATAAATTTTTATATATAGTTCTGCCTTTTTCATCCTTGCCATCTTTAATTATTGGAGAAAGGCCAGTCTCTTCTGCGAATTCTCGCGGAAGAGCATAGTCAAAATAGTCGGTTGGGTAATTTTGAATTTCATATTCATCAATTTCTCCCCCCGGAAGTCCGTACACGTCAATTTTTGGAGGATAAACTCTTTCTTTTCTCCACTTTTCAAAA
Organism: Patescibacteria group bacterium; assembly: GCA_038063295.1. GTDB lineage: Bacteria > Patescibacteriota > Minisyncoccia > UBA11713 > 2-01-FULL-45-33 > DATDXD01. Next base: position 972 of record JBBTVJ010000059.1, read on the forward strand.
ACCCAGCTAGAATAAACCAAAGGAACTTGTTTTAGTCCTCTTTTTTTCATCACAGATTCCAGGTTTTCTATTGTCCTGCTCAGAAAAGGAAAATCTTTTTCAAATCGATTTTCTTTCAAGCATTTTAAAATAGCAATTTTTCTTTTAATATTTGGAGCAACCGCTATGGTTTCATCTGTTGGTAAATACATGCCATAAACGCTTCCTGCCATAACACACCTCCTTATTTTTCAATCTAGCTAGACCTTAGCATATACCAATAGCTTTGTCAAATTACTTTTTGGAGGTGTTTTTTGATATAATTTTTATCATGTTGTTTAAGCGATTAGAGATATTCGGATTTAAATCTTTTGCCAAAAACGTTGCCTTGGAATTTCCTTCTGCCATTTCAGCAATTGTGGGTCCAAATGGATCTGGCAAATCAAATGTGGCTGATTCAATAAGATGGGTTTTAGGCGAACAGTCAATGAAAAATCTTCGAGGCAAAAAGGGAGAAGATTTGATTTTTGCTGGCACAGAATCTGTCCCAAGAATGGGAAAAGCAATGGTTAATTTGGTATTTGAAAACAAAAAAAACCAGTTTGGGGTGGAATTTGACGAAGTGGTGGTGGGACGAAAGGTTTACAGAGACGGCATTAATGAATATACCATAAACGGATCATCTGTTCGCTTGAAGGATATAGTTGAACTGCTTTCAAAAGTAGGCTTAGGTGCAACGCTTCACCATATTATTGCTCAAGGCGATGCTGACAGAATTCTTTACGCATCTCCAGAAGAAAGAAAATCGATGATCTCCGATGCTTTAGGGCTTCGTATTTTCGAGATTAAAAAAATAGAGGCAGAGCGCAAAATTGAACACACAAAAGAAAACATAAAAGATGTGGAGTCTTTGCAGCGAGAGCTTGCGCCGCATCTTAAATATTTGAGCGCGCAAGCAGAAAAAGCAAAAAGTACCAGCGACCTCAAGAAATTATTGGATCAATTGAGCATTGAATTTGTGTGCCGGGAACTTAAAACTATCAAACAGGAAGAGGATGCACTTAAAGAAGAAAAAACATTGCTTTTTGCCAAAATAAAAGTATATGAAGAAAACTTAAAAAAAAGCGAGGCTGCACAAAAGACAAAAGATGGTGGAGAAGATGTTTTCTCGGAATTTAAAAAACTCAATTCAGCCAGAGACGCTATTTTGGAAAAAAGAAGAAAGCTTGACTTTGAGCTAGCAAGACTGGAAGCTGCGCAAGGGAACGGATCAGATTCCGAAATGTCAGTTCCTAAAGCAAAATTTAAAGAAATTCTCCTGGATTTGGTATCTGATCTGGAATCTGCTGCTCGTTCTGGTTCCATGGAAGCCATAAGAAACATTATTTTTTCTTCCACTCAAAAGATATACAGAATTTTAGAACAAATTAACGGATCCAGGGAAGCCGCAAAACCAGGAAATGTCGAAAATCTAAAGTCCGCAATACTAAAACTTGAAGAAGAAGAAAAAAATATTTTGCTTTCTCGAAAAGCGTTTGAGGAAGAGTATCGCAAAAAAAACACAGAGGCTCAAAAAGAAGGAGTGCTTTACCGCGAGAGGACAGAAGAGTTGTCGCGTGCAAAT
>JBBTVJ010000060.1:0-3481 GCA_038063295.1 Patescibacteria group bacterium
AGACCGGCTAAAAGATCCGGGGTACCGCGCGGAAATCGCGGGAAAGGTTTATGACCATCTTTTTCGCAAAGTTAAAGTGGCGGATGTTTGTTTTATTTTCAATAAAGATGGCTACGTTGGTGTAAACGTAGTGGGCGAACTTTTTGCGGCGGCTGTTTTGGGTAAAATGGTATACGCACTAAATGAAAAAACACTGATGGGGCACTACCCGAAGGATCTTTATCACGAACCATGTGTACAAAAATTAATTCATGAAATTGTCCAAACTCCAGAGGAGTTGCTAGACAGGCTCTCTTGAGCTATATTAAAGCGATGAAAGTTCGAATATTAGCTCTAACTGTTTTAATTGTAGGCGCGCTTGCGGGATATTATGACTGGACGCGCCCATTTCATTTGGGGCTTGATTTGCAGGGAGGAACACATCTTGTCTACGAGGCGGATACCTCATCTGTGACGGGAGAGGAGAATACGGCAATGGAATCTTTGCGTGACGTAATTGAACGCCGAGTAAATCTTTACGGAGTTTCTGAACCTATTGTGCAAACGCAAAAATCCGGCGATTCCAATAGATTGATAGTGGAACTTGCAGGCGTTTTTGACATCAGTGAAGCCTTAAAACTTATTGGAGAGACGCCATTTTTAGAGTTTAAAGAAATTCCAGATTCAATAAGAAGTGCAGAAAAAAAACCGGAACAACTTTCTTACGAAGAGTTTATTGCAACCGAGCTTACCGGAAAATATGTAAAACGCGCGGCTGTGGCTTTTGATCAAATTGGCTCGCCGCAGATTTCTTTGGAATTTACCTCAGAAGGAGGAGATATTTTTGAAAAAGTAACCGAGCGTAACGTAGGATTTCCTTTGGCTGTATTTTTAGATAAATTTCCAATTAGCGCTCCAATAGTTCAGCAAAAAATTTCTGGAGGGCAGGCGCAAATCACAGGACAATTTACTATCAAAGAAGCTAAGGAACTAGTAGGGAGATTCAATGCAGGAGCTTTGCCTGTACCAATTTCTTTGCTTTCACAGCAAAGTGTTGGTGCCTCTTTGGGGCACGATTCTTTATCACGTAGTCTTCGTGCGGGTATTTGGGGTACGCTAGCTGTAGCGCTTTTTATGCTTTTTTGGTATAGACTGCCGGGCATTGTTTCGGTGCTTGCGCTGGTGGTATATGCGGCACTAACTTTATTTTTATTTAAAACAATTCCAGTAACGCTTTCTTCTGCGGGAATTGCAGGATTTATTTTGTCTATCGGCATGGCAATTGATGCCAATATTTTAATATTTGAAAGAATGAAAGAAGAACTACGCGAGGGGAAAAATTTGGATATTGCCACTTTTGAAGGTTTCCGCCGAGCCTGGACTTCAATTCGCGATTCCAATGTCTCAAGCTTAATCACCGCATTTATTCTTTATTGGTTTGGCACAAGTTTGGTGAAAGGATTTGCGCTGACTTTGGGCATTGGGGTTTTGGTCAGCATGTTTTCAGCAATCACTGCATCGCGTTTGCTTTTAAAATCTCTCCCACGCTTTACTTCTGTCGCGTCAAACGCGACTGCGGAAAAACTCACTCGCCTCCTTTACGGCACAGGGTTTTCGCGCTAATTTAGCTGGACAAATTTTTTTTATCTTGCTAGCATTAAGGGTGGATTTTTGAAACTCGAGAAAATAAATGAGCGAAACAACTTATGTTTCTTTGGCATTGACTGAGAAAGACCATCGGCATTACGAGGAGGCTCTCTCAACATTTGAAAAAGAGTTGGGCGCTGATTATCGAAGCATAACAGTCGGCTACGGTTCGGTTCAAAACGATGCTCGCTGGATCATTTCTCGTAATCCGGCCAATACCGAACAAGTAGTTGCTCGTTTCGTGGAACCCAATAGTTTACAAGTTGAACAAGTAATCATAGATGCTAAAAATTTGTCTTCAGAAATTGAAAGTATGGGCTGGACCAAGAGATTAGAAATATTAACCCTTGCAGCAAAGTTAGTAAACCAAAAAAAGTATCACATCGCAGCAATTCTAACTTATGAAGCTGGTAAAACACGGATAGAAGCTTTAGCTGAAGTTAACGAAGTGATAGCAATGATAAATAATTATCGAGAGTTGCTTTACAATCAATCTTACTACACACACATTTTTACTGGAGAAAAATCACTAGAAAAGTCGTTTAGCCAAATGCGAGCTTTGGGCGGACCCACAGCAGTGATTGTCCCTTTTAATTTTCCATTTGCTTTGGCGGCAGGAATGAGTATGGCGGCTTTTTTGGCTGGTAATTCTGTGGTGTTTAAACCATCAGAACAATGTCCGCTTTCTACTTTGCAGTGGAGAGATATTATGATTGAATCTGGAGTGCCAAAAAAGGCTTGCGGTTTTTTAGTGGGTTCTGGGGAAGTGGTTGGAGAACAGTTGGTTCGTGATAAAGATATAGCGGCGGTAGCTTTTACTGGATCTTTGGCAGTTGGAAAAAAGATTATGGCGGTTCACAACGAACTTTGGCAAAAAAACATTTTCCGGCTGACTCCAGTGATGGAAATGGGAGGCAGCAATGCAGTTATTGTTACCAAAAGCGCGGATTTTCAAAGTGCCGCAGAAGGAATTTTAAAATCAGTTTTAGGATATTCTGGTCAAAAATGCAGTGCAGCTAGAAGATTGATTTGCGTTGGTAAAGAAACTGCCGAAGCGATTCACAAATTGATTTATTATTTAGTAAAAAATGGTTTTCCGGGTGGTCAGCAACTTGTTTTAGGCGATCCTAAGTACCGAGAAACGTATTTGGGTCCCCTGATCAGTTCAGAAGCCGTACACATTTATCACCGTCTTGGGGACGCTTTTGAAATAAATGGAAAAAGCCCTTTCGGACTTTCTAATGATATTTTAGATGAAGAGGGTTTTTTGGATACGGAAACACTAGGGCGAGGAAATTTTGTTTTGCCTATTATGGTAGGCGGAAAACCAACAAAAAAAATGAAAGAAATTGAATATTTTATGCCAGTGCTTTTTGCTCAAAGCGAAGTGTCGCTTGAAGCAACTGTTCAAGAAGCCAATGATACTCCTTATGGTTTAACTGCAGGGTTATTTTCTCAAGACGAAAAAGAAATTGAGTATTTTTTGAATCGCATTGAAGCGGGTTCTGTTTATATCAATCGTTCTTCTGGAGCAACCACTGGTTGTTGGCCGGGAGTGCAAACATTCGGCGGTTGGAAGGGAAGCGGCAGCACAGGTAAAAACGCTTTTGGTAAATGGTACATTTTAAATTTTTTAAGAGAACAGAATGTAACTCGAGTATTTCCTGTATAATATTGATTATAAATATTAAATACGCTACGCTTCCGGGTATGACTTGGAAGCGTTTTTTATTTGTTTGGGTTTTGTTTTTGATAGCTTATCCGGCTTATGCAGGGGTGGTGATTTCGGAGATAATGTATGACTTGGAGGGGGCGGATACTGGCAGGGAATGGGTGGAAATAAAAAATGAAGGAC
>JBBTVJ010000061.1:0-3414 GCA_038063295.1 Patescibacteria group bacterium
TATTTCACCCACCGAAGTCTGTTCGTCGTCAAAAGTTATATCAAGCGAACGGTCTTCATAGCGCACATCAACATCTTTAACTCCTGTAATGGAAGTGATTATGCCTTTCATGGTGCCCGGAAGAGACGGACAGCCTATGCGAGATGGATGCAATGTAATTTTCTTGATCATAAAGTTATTTTATCACAGGCAGGGTTATAGTAAACACACTGCCCTTGCCTTCCTCGCTAGTAAAATCAATTGAACCGCCATGTTTTTCTACTATTTCTTTTACTACCGCAAGCCCCAATCCAGAACCATAGGCCTCGAGCATAATAGCGTTGTGTGCTCTAAAAAATCTGTTAAAAACACGGCCAGTATCATCTCTTGGAATTCCTATGCCAGTATCTGAAACACTAATTGATATTTTCTTGTCTTTTACCATGAGCTCAATTCTCACCTGCCCGCCAGGAAGAGTATATTTTATAGCATTATCAATTAAGTTTGATAAAGCAATTATCAGCTTTTCTCTATCAAAAACACACAAAAAAATCGGCAATTGCATAGCTAAGTCAATGTTAATGCCTTTTTCATCGGCTGTTCTTTGAAAACGGCTGTGTGCTTCCCTTAAAACCGAAGTAATATCTTGGTTTTCCATTTTAAATATTTCTCGTCCCTCCTCCAACCTAGAGACATCCAAAAGATCATTAATCAAACTGATGAGCCTGTTGTTTGCCGCAATTGTATCATTTACCAATTTCTCTTGTTCTTTTTTTAACTTACCGAAATCTCCTTCAACAAGTTCATTTAAAGACCACTTGATTGCGGTAAGCGGAGTTCGTAGCTGATGAGCGGCAACTGAAACAAACTTTGACTTCAATTCATCAAGTTCCATAAGTTTTGCATTGGAACGTGAAAGTTCCAAATCGCGCCCTATAAGAATTTTTGACATTTCATTCAGCTCTCTATTTCGATTTAACAACTCTAAATTTGTTACAGTAAATTCGCGGTCCTTTCTAATTAAAAGTTTGGCTGCTGTATCCAGCTCTTCTATTATGGCTCTTGTTTTTTTTGCGTAAACCCAAATAACACCCACTGCAAATAAAAAGCTCAAAACCAGCACTAAAAGAGTTGTTAAAAACAAGTTTCTTTGGGTACTTTTGATTACCTCCACATTGTTTGATGCCGAAACGCTTAAATCTTCGCTCATCAAGTTAATGGCCCCAAGAGCCAGATTAAAAAAATTTCTAGCCTTTTGAGTATATTTTAACGAAGTTTCTTGAGCCTCCAAAGATAAAATTGAATTTCCTTCCCGCTGAAGACGCAAAAACTTTTTATGGAAAGATACGGCTTTAAAAGCGTTTATGGCAAAACCATTAAAATAAAGTTCGGAGACAGCCGCAAATTGTTTTTGCTTTTCCGATGGAACTTCAATTATCAAGCGATTTTCCAAACCCAGTCTTTTCCATTCAGCAAAATTTAACCCGCCATCTGATTTTTTAAATGCCTCGCTTTGTGAACCCCAGGTAAAAGCCGCAATATATGCATCAAAAACTAAAGCAGAACTTTTTAGGCTAGACTCCAGCTGATTTATTCGGCTTAAATCAGCAAATGTATTAAATCCTATAATCTCGCCTAAAGTAAATCGCCCGTTCAGCATTGCAAGACGCGATTTTTGAATACCCTCCAAACGCGGAAGTTCTACTTCCAAAACAGCATTAGACAAAGCAGAAATGCGAAAAAAAGCGTAAAATCCGTATACTAAATTAAAAGTAAAAATAATCGCTAAAAACCCTAATAGCAACCAAAACTTCCGACGAATACTAGAACTAGTTTCTGTTTCAAAAATCCATAAATTAGCCATGTCTAAAGCTCCATTTTTATTGAGGCAATGCTTACTACGGCCTTTGCTATACCTACTGCTTCTTCGGTGGCCGGATCAATAATGGGAATATAGAGAGAAATAGCCTCAGCCTGAGCGCTTTCATCAAATTCAATAAGACCATGATGTTCTTTGCCCCGTCCGTCGTTAAAAGAATCTATCCACCATTTTTCATCTGCTTGGTAAAAATCAGAAGTTTTGTTGGTTTGAGCTACATTTAGGCCAAATTTATCTGTAATAAAAATTTCGGAAAAAGCGGGGTTATCCTCCTGAAACTCAATAAGTGTTTTTGCCGTGCGGTTTGTCAAAAACTGCTCTGCAAAATGTCCGTTGCCATTTGAACTTTGAAATTTTTCATCCAGCGCTAAAATTTCTTCAATACTAAGATTTTTATTTTTTTGATTTGATACTCCCACTTCTTCAAATACTATGCTTTGCATTAAAACCGGCCGAAGCATATCGGCTTTTGCTTTCAAAATTGACTCGACTTCCTTAGAAAATTCTATTTGTATGCCCCCCGTCTCTTTTGTAGCGACGTTTCTATAATCTGTGGCGAAAAAATAAACAAAAATAACTACAACTATCGCTGAAAATAAAATTATTAGTGATTTTTTTATTTTCATATTATTCGCCTATTGCGAACATAACAACCGTTTCATTGTAAAATTTTGGATTTATTTTTGGAACATCGTACATTTCCCCTCCTAGTGGGGCTTGTTCGCCGTACGTATAAAAACCGAGTAAAGGAACATTTTTTCCAATAATATCCGTAACGGCTTGAATTTCGTCATTTGCTTTTTGGGCAAAAAGTTTTTCGCGCGCTATACAATTAAACATCAAAACCAACTTCGGTAAAGCTTTTTTCTCATCAAAAACTCTCATAAGCTTGTGAGCTGCATCCTGCGCCGCTTCTACTGCTTTGTCTTTACTGCCTATCATAAGCCTTACTTCCGAACCCTCTGGAATCTCCGCCGCACAGGTTATAGAGCCTTTTTCATCTGCAGTAATCGGATCGCGTATTAAATATTCTTCCTCATAACCGGGAATCTTAAGACCCAATGGATAAGTGATTGCCATTCTTGCTAAAGCTTCTTTTCTCAGTTCTTGAGCTTTGTCGCCAAAATATTCTTCGTAAATTGAAATTGCAGGTTTTCCATCCAACTCATGCAAAACCGCGCCTTCGGATTTGGTAACTTTCATAGGCACGCCGATTGGGACCCACCCATGGCGAACCCCGGCTCCCATTACAAACTCCCCAGCAAGACCCACGCCGCTAATTGACCCGGAAGCCACCTCTCCATCACGATACTCAAATGTTTCTTTAAAAACAAAGTCATCCCCCGGAGCGCCACCCACAACAGGAAAATGTTCTCCTAAAATATCCAGAACTCCGCGCACAGCATCAGCGCCATTCCCAGTAAGAACATCTGGAAACATAATAAATGATTTTAACTTTTCTCCTGATTTTTCCGCCTTTTCTTTAACTTCCGCCGCAACAGCCCTACCCGCTTCACGCGCCCCGCCCTTAACATTTTTCCCAAGACCCGTAAAAA
>JBBTVJ010000061.1:3424-6954 GCA_038063295.1 Patescibacteria group bacterium
CCTGTAAAAAATCTTAAAGAATCGGATTTTATTGCCATCACCACAACTGATTTCGTAAAAGGGCCTTCATTTGTAATTTCTCCGGCGGAAGTGCATCCAGCCATAGAAGTATTTCCAATGGCTTCTTTGAGTCCCTTCATGAGCTCTCTTTGATCAAAACTCGATGAAGAAAATACTACAATAAAATCCGCATTTTCTTCTCCACATTGCTTAAGTGCAAATTTAGCTGCCTCAAAGCCTGCCTGTGAAGAATTTTTATTTTTGCTTAAACCCACTCCTGCTTTAATAGACATAATTGTATTTTTCTATTTTTTATCTTATAAAATACGTTTGACCTTTTCTAATACCTCACCTGGATTAAAATTTAATTTGACTAAATGATCTTTAACGCCCAATTTAAGAGCACGCTCTATTTCAACTGGCTGACCGGAATTTGATATAATAATCACTGGTAAATCCGGCAAAATACCAGAGTCCCTTAACTCTTCCAGTACGCCAAAACCGTCCAATACTGGCAACATTATGTCCAATAGAACAAGATCTGGTTTTTTTTCTTGAATCATCGTAAGTCCCCTTTTTCCATCATTTGCAGTTTCAACCAAATACCCCGCTTTCTCTAGACGTTTTACTAAAATATCCGAAACAATGTCATCATCTTCTATTAAAAGTATTAATTTTTTCTCTGCATTGTTCATTGCTTTAATTTTTTTTATTTAAAACATTGAGTAGTTTATCGACTATTTCTTTCGTAGTAAAATTGGCTTTTATAATATAATCTTCGGCGCCGAGATCTTTTGCTTTTTGGACTTCTTCCTTTTGGCCTAAATTTGAAAGTATCACCACAGGAATAGAAGAAAGTTCTGGAGAAACTTTCATTCTTCGTAAAACCTCGAAACCATCAATTTTCGGCAATAATATATCCAAAAGGACAATATCCAGGTTTGACTTTTGAGCTTCCAGTACTTTCATGCATTCCTCTCCATCTGTAGCCATACTCACTTCAAATCCACTTTTTTTGAGCCTTTCCGATAAAATTCCCAGCATAAAAGTATCATCCTCTACCAACAAAATTTTTTTTGTTTCGGGCATAATCTGCAATATGTACATTATATACGTTTTAGCAAAATATTGTGAACACTTATCCACATCTAGCAAAGAGAACTTAAAACGTATAAAATTAATTTATGATTAATCAAAAATCTCGCCTATTTTACGCAAGTATAGCAATTGTTGCAGCAATTGCGGTATTTTTCTACTTTTATAAGTATCGCGCACCCACCAAAGACAAGGTGGAAACTACTGAAGAAGCCTTAGAGGTTTTAAGCGAAGCTCCACCCGTGGTAGTAGAAACAAACCCAGTAAAAAAAGTTCCCAATCTTAACCCAGTAGAAAAGGTCAATCCATTTAAAACTCCGAATCCATTTGAATAAAATGAGTAAATTTTTTTCATTTCTAATCATAATTACTGGAATACTTTTTGGCGCTCTTGCACTGCACGCACAAACAACCGGAAACGGCTCATTGTCTTTGGTAGAAGATCTGCAAAGCGATCTTTTTACTCTTACAGTAAGCGACCCGGATGGCGTTGCCTCGTTTGCATTGGAATTTAAAACTGGCAAACTTCCATATAGCGGTGATTTGTCCGGATGCCAGAGAAGCAAAACAATCAATAACATAGCCGCAATCAACGATGCCGACCTTGCAGCAACAGTAACAGGAAGGGTAACAGATTGCCGTGGCGGAGAAACTGAATTTGAAATTTCTGCAGTAGACTCTAAAGGAAAAGCACAGGTAAAAAAATTGAGTGCTGAGCCAGAGCCCACACCTACACCCACATCTACACCCACACCTCCGCCAGCCAGCGAACCAACTCCCTCTGCTCCATCGGAAGAAGTAAAGGCCAGCGAAGTTACTTTTCCAGTGCCTGAACTTGGCAATTGTACAGACAAAGCTTCGTGCTTTGCATATTGCGAGTTGCCGGAAAATAACAAAAAATGTCTTGAATTTGCAAAAAAACATGGACTTCTGCCAGAAGATGAAATCAAAATCGCGGAAGAGGTATTGGGAGTCACGGGCGGACCCGGAGGATGCAATTCAAAAGCTACATGCGAATCGTACTGCAATAATATAGATCACATTGACGAATGCATCGCATTTGCAGAAAAACACGGTTTAATGAAAGGCGATGAACTTGAGGAAGCCAAAAAAGTGCGTGCGGCACTAGAAAGCGGCCAAAAATTACCTGGCGGGTGCAAGAATAAAAATGAATGTGAAAATTACTGCCAAAATCCGGATAATATGGATGAGTGTTTAGCTTTTGCTGAAGCAAGCGGGTTTTTGCCGCCAGAAGAATTGGAGCAAGCGAGAAAATTTATCCCACTTATGAAAAGTGGACAAACACCCGGGGGATGCAGAACTAAAGATCAATGCGAAGCATATTGCGAATCCGATGATCATTTTGAAGAATGTATGGAGTTTGCAGAAAAAGCCGGCATGATCCCAGAAGAAGAAAGAGAGCATATAGAAGCCTTCAAAAAAGCTGGGGGTAAAGGACCGGGGGGATGCAAAGGCAGACAATGCCAAGCATTTTGCGAAAATCCGGAAAATCAGCAAGCCTGTTTTGAGTGGGCACAAGAAAATGGATTAATAGGGGAAGAAGATAAGCGTCGAATGGAGGAGGGCAAACAACAAATAGAAAAAGTATTTACCGATGCTCCACCAGAAGTTCAGGAGTGTATCAATAGCGCAATCCCCGGAGGGCTTGAAGCAATGCGTTCCGGAAAGTTTTTTGGAGGAGGAGAAGATATGGGAGATAAAATTAAAGGATGTTTTGAAGAAGCTTTTGGAGGAATGATGATGGGAGGTCCAGGAGGACCCGAAGGAATGATGGGTGGACCCGGAGAACATGGAGGTTTCCCCGGCGGTCCATCGGGTGAAGGTTTTGGCGGACCAGGAGGATGTAAATCAATAGATGAATGTATGGCGTATTGTAAAGAGCATTCGGATGAATGCCAAGGTTTTGCTCCACCCAGCGGAGGTGAAGAAGGAGAACACGGTGGATTTCAAACAGGAGAAAAATATGTAGGCCCTGGTGGATGCGCCACTCCAGATGAGTGTATAAGATATTGTACACTTCCGGAAAATAAAGAAGAGTGCGATAAATTTCATACAACGTCTTCTCCTCCTGGGGGATCACAAGGACGCGGACCAGGCGGCTGTTCTAGTGTAGAAGAATGCAGAGATTATTGCAGGTCTAATCCGCAGGCCGGCGCAGAATGCGATGCTTTTATAGGTGAGGGAGGTGATGAAACAAAATGCCAACCCGACTGGGAGATTGCCCAAGACAATCAAGGATTTAAATATTGTTCTCCGAAAGAATGTCCGGAAGGTAAAGAGTTTAAATATGATGATAAGTTTGGACGTCGCTATTGCGATACTTTTTCCTCAGGGAGTCTACCAGAAAACTTTAGTACTCCACCGCCGAGCGGTAGCCCATCTCAAGACCAATTCCAACAACAAGTAGAACAACA
>JBBTVJ010000062.1:0-1559 GCA_038063295.1 Patescibacteria group bacterium
GCCAAATCAGCAACGCATAGTTTTAACTTTTCTTTTACATCGTCTAATCTCCACAGATTGCTTGATTTTCGTACAAGCACAAAAACTTCGGCTCCTTCGTTGAGTAAACGCCTTACCAAATTCGAGCCAATAAAACCCGCTCCTCCGGTTACCAAAATTTTTTTATTTTTTAGCATAATTTTTCAGCAAATTTTCTATTTCCAAGACTATCATCTCTCCCGCTGACCTATCAAGTCCGCACGGGCGGATGAAATTTTTAATAAAATTTTCTCTTGCTTGTTTTTTTGAATCTTCGCCGGCAAATAATTTAGTAAAAGTTGCCAAAAACTCTTCCGGATTTTTCGTGACATAAAGAGCGTTGCTTTCACGCATATGTTTGTAGTGCTGAGCCAGAGATTGAGTTTTTTCAAATTCCTTCCGCTCTAAGGAAATGACTGGTTTCCGAGCTAAAATTGCGTCCACCATGCCGCTTGTGTTAATGCTTGCTACCGCATATGAATTGTTCAGCATATTATAAAAGTCCTTGAATGCGCTTTTTGTTTTGGGCATTTCACCATTTTTAGGGCTTATCAAAATCCCCGAAAGATCGAAATCTTGATATACTTTAAAATTCGCTGGATGCGGGCGAAAAATTATTTGCGTGTTTTTAAACTCTGAATTATCGAGAGTTTCTCTAATTTCTTTTATCAGCCATCTTTCATCTGGAGCTATATTATCAGAAGAGCCGAGATAGAGAATATAGGGGTTTACCCTGTTAAATAATTTCGCTTCGCGAAATTGCCGCGAAGCGGCATTTAACGGGGTGAACCATTTATCAAAAAATGGCGCGCCAATTATTTTGATATTTTCTCTTTTAATTCCGTGGTGCTCTATGGCCTCCTCAACCTGCGCTTCGTTCCAAACAAGGAGTAAATCCGGAATAACGTGGAAAATACCCTTAGTGGTAAGCGTATCCCAAGTCATAACGGGTGCCACGGTCGGAATTTTAAGAAAACGGGCGGCTTTAAGGTACTCTAAATCCGCCGATGACTGCCTATAGCAAATAGGGCCCGCAAGCACTAAATCTGGAGAATATTTTTTAATATCTGCGACAATGCCAGCATCCGGAACAGTATTTTTTTCAAAACTCTTTAACAAATTTCCGACAAATTCTGTTTTTATAAAATATTTCAAAAATGGAAAAATTTTAATTAGTGTCCTAAACTTTGGAGAAACGTATTTGAGCCATCTGTCAGCATAAAAAGAAGATTGGTTTTTTATTAAAAGATAGCGCCGCCAGCTCAAAAGCTCCCGAAAAAAAAGCAAAATCCGCTTTTGAAAACTTTTTTTTGGAGACACCGCCCACGAAAAATGGTGCTCAACATCGCCAACATATTCGTTATCACCCCAGTTTTTATCAAACAAAAGTCTAACTTTATACCCGCGCGAACAAAGAGCAAGGTAAATACTCTCATAATAATGAAAAACTTGCGGGGAACGGATGACAAATAAAACCTTATACGAGTTTAAATGCATTTTTCCATTCATTTAAAATTAAACGCTTGTGAAGCCAAATAAGT
>JBBTVJ010000063.1:0-11771 GCA_038063295.1 Patescibacteria group bacterium
TCGCTAACTATAATATTAAGAGAATTTACTATTGGCACCTTAGCTTCAAATAAAGTAGCAAGTTCTCTTGAAAACAAAACCACATCTTGTGTCTTAATATTTGAAAAAATTTCTAAACCAGAAAAAAACTTTAAAAAATTAGCAGATTCTTTCCCAATCGGATTTACAGAAATTATAATCAAATTTTTTCTTTGAAGCGAGCTTACCGCTAAATCTAAACTTGCGGCTTCCACAACGCCCTGGTTTTCTTTTCCATCAGCTGTCCTTGCTATGTATTTATACTGCATAAGTTATATGAAATTTATAATAGCCCTTTTAGCTCTTTTGGATTTAGTGAGTACGTAAGCGCATTTTCCATTGAAATCTCTCCCCTGCGCACCAAATCAGAAAGAGATCTATTGAAGCTTATCATTCCGGCACTCGAGCCGGTTTCGACAACCAAATCAATTTCATGTGTTTTTCCTTCTCTTATCAAATTTCTTATTGCATCGTTTGAAATTAAAAGCTCGTGAGCAGGAATAAGTCCTCCTTGAGATCTGGGCAGCAGCCTTTGTGAAAAAATACCTACCAAGGAACCCGCAAGCTGAATGCGTATTTGTTTTTGCTGCGCAGCAGGAAAGGAATCAATAATACGATCGATGGTCTGCGAAGCATTATTTGTATGCAAAGAGGAAAATATAAGATGACCTGTTTCCGCAGCAGTAACCGCAGCAGACATAGTTTCGTAATCTCGCATCTCGCCTATCATACCGACATTTATATCCTGCCTGAAAATCGATTTAAGAGCCCTATTAAAATTGTCAGTATCATTTCCAACTTCTCTTTGGCTTATAATTGACCTGTCTGGCGTAAAAATATATTCTATTGGATCTTCAATGGTAACTATATGCTCCGCTCTTGTATGATTTATTTCATCAATTAAAGCTGCGAGTGTAGTAGATTTTCCGTGCCCAGTGGGACCTACAACCAAAAAAAATCCTTGTGCTTTTTTAGTAAATGGCAAAAGTGACGCAAAAGGGAGAAGCAGTTCCTCAAAAGTCCTAATTGTAAAAGGAATCAAGCGCATTGCGATACTGATATACCCTTTTTGAAAAAACACGTTTACTCGAAACCTGACTTTGTCTTTAAAAGGATAAGATAAATCTATCTCTTTTTTTTGCAAAAAATCAGAAAATTTTTCCTTGCCCAAGATAGATTCCGCAAGACCAGCCGTGTCTTTTTGAGACAGCACAGCTTTTTTTGAAAGCTGAGTCAATTGCCCGCCAATGCGCAAAGTTGGGCGAGTTCCAGAAACAATATGAATATCTGAGGCATTTGCCTCTATTACTGATGTTAAAAGATCTTCTAAAAGTTTTTCGTACACCCTAGTTAGAAATTTAACAATAATTTCAGAGACCACTGAAACTTTTTAACTATTAATTTTTCTTTATTGGTATTCATAAATTCTGGTAAATTTCTAACGGGGTACATATTTTTTTACTTGTTTAAAAGTTTTTTGATCTTTTTTAAAATTTCTGAAGGCGTGAAGTCAGCTTTTTTTATAAAATCGTCCGCTCCGCAATAAAGCGCTTTATCAATGCCATCTTTTTGATCCAGATTGCTAAAGGCTATAATTTTTGCAGATCCTCCAATTTTTTCTTTTAATAACTTTATAACTTGAAAACCATCTATATTGGGCATTACAATATCAACCAAAATAATATCCGGTTTAAAAGTTTGCGCTTGAGACACAGCTTCGGCTCCGTTTTTGCAAAGTGACACATCAAACCCACCTTCTTTAAATTTTAAAGAATACATATCGAGCAAAAAATCATCGTCATCTATTATTAAAATTTTATGCGCCATACTTTTGTTTTTATAACTTAAGGGTTAGCGCTGTTCCAGCCAGCGCTTTTTCCATAAATAGAATCGGTTTCCAAATTGTATCTTATGGTGTAAGAACTTCCGTCTGCTGAAACATAGCAATAATAAAACGATGAGCTATCTCCACACGACCCGCCACCAACTCCATGTTTTGGATCTTTTGGCAAAACATTGACTATCGCTTCCGAAATAATCCCCAAAGACAAGCAATCCGATGTTCCATTAACCTGAACTTCCGAAGAACAAATTGGATATCTGCCTCTGTTGCTTTCGTAAAGCGCTAAAATTTTTTGAAGTTCTTTTATGTCCACCTCCCGCCGAGCGTCTCTGCTTTTTGTAGCACCCTGAGAAAGAGAAACAATGGCAATAGATGATAAAATCCCAATAATAGCCATGACCACCAATAGTTCGATAAGAGTAAATCCTCTACCAGACACCATGTTTTTATATTACTTCAAAAAGTTCTTCTAATCCAATTTTACCAGCAAGTACCTTCAATAATCCACTTTGGCGCATTGTTATCATGCCTTGATTTCTTGCAGCTTCTTCTATAACTGTTTCTGATGGCCTGGATAATATCAATTTCTCAAGTTCTTTATTCATAGATAATATTTCAAAAACCCCTATTCTGCCTTTGGTACCTTTGGGACACAACGCTGAAACCTTGGCTTTATATATAGTTTTGGGAATTTTTATACTTTTTTTAAGATCCTCTGGCATATCTTTAGTTTCTTGCGCAATTATTTCTGATATTGAGCCCTCAACAGACACCTCTTCTCTTGAATCTTCACAAAGAGTTCTTACCAATCTTTGACCAATCGCAAGCACAAGAGTAGGAGCCAAAAGATAAGGATCTACCCCCATATCTATAAGCCGAGGAATTACACCAATCGCATTGTTTGTATGTAAAGTAGAAAAAACTAAATGCCCGGTTAAAGCCGCATGTATTGCGAGCTTTGCTGTTTCTGTGTCTCTTATTTCCCCAACCATTATAATGTCAGGGTCTTGCCGTAAAATGTGCCTAATTCCCTGCGCAAAATCATAACCAATTTCTGGTCTCACCTGAGATTGATTGAGCCCTTCTATGGAGTACTCAATTGGATCTTCCAAACTTACTACATTCCATTTTTCTTCGTTTATCGAATTAAGCATAGCGTAAAGAGAAGTAGATTTTCCAGAGCCCGTGGGACCAGTTATTAAAATAAGACCGTAAGGCTTTTTAAGACCTTCCTGCACTAGCTCCAAATTTCTGCCCTCAAGACCAATATCCTCCAGAGATCCCACACCGGTCTTTGAATCCAACAATCTAATCACAACCTTTTCTCCAAAATGAGTTGGAAAAGTTGAAACTCTAAAGTCAACATCGCGATTTTCGATTCTTGCTGAAAATCTTCCGTCTTGGGGTTTTCTTTTTTCGTCAAGCTGCATATTTGTCAAAATTTTGATTCTGGAGACAATCGGTTCGTGAACCTTCAAAGGCAATACTAAGCTTGTGCCTAAAACTCCATCAACCCTAAATCTAACGCGCAATCTGCCTCTTTCTGGTTCTATATGAATATCAGAAGCCATGGCATCTGCCGCATGGCGCAGCATAACAGCAACCATTTTTGTTATGGGAGCCTCTTCAACAAACTCTGTTTCCTCCAATGGTTTTTTGAATAATGGTAAATCTTCGGCGCTCAAAGCGGACTCAAGCTCTCCTAAAACCTTACTGACCTCGCCGGACATTCCTTTATATTCTTTAAAAACAGCTTCGAGATCTTTTTTAGAAATCAGAAAAACTTTAAATGGTCTGTCTAATCTGGATGCTATGAATCTCAAAGCCTCTTTTGACTCAATGTTTTCTGGATCAGCCATTCCGATTTGTATAATGCCGTTTTCAATGCCAAAGGGAGCAAATTGATAATGCCTTGCCGATTCTTCTGGAATATTCTTTAAAAGCTCGAAATCAATATTTTTGCCACGCAAAGAAATTGTAGGCACTCCAAGCGCCTCCACCCTTGCATTAAGAATGCTTTCTTCTTTTACTCCCCGAGACAAAAGCTCCTCTTCTTCAGAAATGTTTTTTTTCTTTGCTTCTTTTCGTATTTCGGACACTTCTTTTTCGTCAATATCTCCCCAAGAACTTAGAATATCTAAAAATCCTTTTGCCATAAGTAAATTATAACATATCTTTTGTGGCTATATCGGCAAAAATGGGTTTGTACGCCCCTTTTGAATGCTCACAGACGGAGCTGGAACCAATTCAAGGCCCACAAACCTTGGATCAGAAAAAAATGAAGTATCTATGTTTACGTTTCCGATATCTCGAAAACTAGTTACCTTGCCAGGTTTTTTTGCATAATAAGAATTCGCCCGAATTGTAAATTCATATAAGTTCGTTTGCCCCGTAGAAAAAGATATGTTAGTGATATCTTCTATTCGCAAATTTCTTTCCAGGGCATCAAGAAAGGATTTAAACGAATCGTAGCTTGCAGAAATAATAAAAGACATATCAATAGTATTAAACAGCGAGCTTGCCGCTTGAATAGATTGAGTATTTTTGTTTTCTGTTATAAATTCTGCCCTTTTTAGCCTAATCCCAAGATTTTGAGAAAGCTTTTCCAAAGATACGAGAATGCTCCCGGTGTCAGAGTTTAATGGAAGCATATAATTCAGCCTTTCCAAATCTGATTTGGAAATTGAATTATAAATAGACAAAAGATTGTTTCTTTTTTCTTCTAAATTTCTCAACTCGGAAAGAGTGCCGGCAATTGAATTTTTTTCGGCACGCAAAATATCAATTTCTTCCCAAAGAGGTTTACCTGCCCAAAATATAAGGGCGATGCCCGCTAAAAACAAAAAGATTGAAAGTAGTGATTTCATTTATTTAAAGTTCAGCGTTAAAGTAAATGCTATTTTACCAGTGTCTCGCAAGGTTAAATTTGAAAAAACAGCGCTTTCAATTTTATCCAAAGATTCAAAAATACCAGCCTGCAAAGCAATTGCCGAATAACTAGCCGCTTCTCCCAAAAGTACTAAAGACTTTTGATCGTGAGCGTAAATAAAATTGTTATAAAATACCTGGGGAGTGGTGTTTTCCTCTAGCAGCAAAAAAATGTCCGATTGCTTCAAATGTTTATCTAACATGTCCGCTGCGACAACAATTGAATTTGAAACCCTATTTATTTCAGAAACAAAAGCCGAATCAAATTCCGTTTCTAATTTTGCAAGAGTTGCTCTATCAACTTCAAGAGAATTTACAACATAGTTCCTGTACAACATGAGTCCACCCGATAAAACAGCAACCGCAATAAAAAAAATGAAAGCAATTCGAAAAAGCGCTCCGCTTCCTTCCGGTATAAAAGTTGAAGGTGACGACGCAAGTTTTTTTGGTATCAATGATTCTCCATTCATATTTTAAAAATTTTTAAGCGCAAGACCAATGGCATTTGCAAAAGTAGATCCTATTTCCAACAAGGGACGCTCTAAAAATGCGGGGTAAACTACTTTAGAAAACGGATGTGCGGTTTCTACCTCAACTCCGTACTTTTTTATTATACTATCATTTAGGTTTTTGAGCATAGCCCCCCCTCCTCCCACTATAACCTTGTTAATTGTTTCCCCGCCTCTTTTTTTCCAATCAAGCAAAAATCTTTCTCCTTCTTCGTTTATCATATCCACAACTGGTTCAATAATTTTTGTTACTCCTTCGGTTTCTGGACTGCGCATAAGACCTATATCGCGCTTAAAAAACTCCGCGCGCTCAAAATCCACACTCAAGGACTGCGAAATAGCCAAAGAAATCTCTTGAGATCCTTTTTCAAAATTATGCGATGCTCTGACCGCTCCGCCGTCGGCTATGGCAAACTTCACGCTTTTGGCTCCGACATCCATCAAAAGCACTGTGCCCAAATCTCTGCGCAAAGATGATCGCGCAAAAGAAAAGGGCTCTATTTCAAAAAATAAATTTTCAAATCCGAGTTCTGAAAAAACAGTTTTATGCTTTTCAATAATATCTCTTGGAACCGCAGCCAAAAAAACTTCTACAAAATCCCTTGTGCCAGAACCTATTGATGATTCTGCCCTTTCCTTACTTGATGCCGGTAAAACCCACCAATCTACAATCACATCAGAAAGAGGTACGGGTATATATTTTCTTGCTTCGTATGGAATAGCGTCTTTCAATTCATCGTCGGGAATACGCGGCATTCTCATAACAGTAAGAAAGCTGTTGCGCAAAGGCACAGACAAAACAGCGTTTTTTGCAGACACCTTTGCTTCTTTTATAATGTCCGAAATCGCTTCCTTTAACTTATCTGGACCCAAAATAGCAGACCTTCCCACTTCTCCTCCTCCATACGACGAGAGAGAAATTTCACCATAAGTTTCCAGAACGCCGCGTTCTTTTTCTTTTTTTAATTGCACCACCTTTATTGAAGACGTGCCAATATCAACACCCAAAAAACGGTTTTCTTTTTGAAAACTTCCAAAAAAATCTTTTAGCTTTTCTAGTTGCGACATCTGTGTTTTAATTGTATCACGTTTCAACATGATAAAAACAAAGCTAAAATCATTTATCCACACGGCTCCTGATATTATTTTAGATTTACTGGCTCCAAGAAAATGCGCCGGCTGCAAAAAAGAAAAAGAAATATTATGCAAAGAATGTGTTGATTCGTCTTTTAAATTTGGGGCTTCGTGCGTATTTTGTAATTTCAAAAACAATACCGGAAGAATCTGCGCGCAATGCAGAAAAACTTACAATCCTAATTTTGAAAGGGTGCTATGGACTGGCGAATATAAAAACGCCCTAAAGAACTCTATTTGGGAACTTAAATATAAACAAAGAAAAGAACTTGCCGCCCCTCTTGCAGCTCTTTTGTATAAAAAGTTTTTAGAATTTTATCCGAAGTACAAAAAAGAAAACTTTTTTGCAACTCCAATACCTATGCATTCTAATAAAAAATTTGAAAGAAAATACAACCAATCAGAAATTTTAGCAAAAGAGTTTTCTAAACTGTCCGGAATTAGTTTTTCAAACGCAATTATAAAAATAGTGGATACAAAAGCTCAAGTTGAAAATAAAACCAAATCAGAAAGAATAAAAAATTTAAAAAACGCATTTGATAAAAACTATGCAGCAATTCAACCGCCCAACAGCTCAGTTATTATTTTGATTGACGATGTTACTACCACCGGCGCCACTTTCTTGCATGCATCGTACGCCCTCCGCAAAGTCGAAGGGCGCGCCCCAAAAATTATCTGCCTTGCAATTGCCCATGGATATGGTAATGTTTTTTAGAGAATGAATTTTTGAAAGCGATGAAATGAGTCAAGTAGCTTCCGATGCTGAAGAATTAAATCTGCTTAAACTGCTTTTGGGATTCATGAAATTTGCTTCCGATAAAGGCGAAAAGAGTTTTCCTCCGTATGAAAGCGAGTTATGGCATTATTTTTTGTATTTGCTAAAATCGGATTTTGAAAAAAAATTTCCAGAGCTTGAATGCATAGGCCACTTCGAGTGGGATGGCGCTGATCCAAAATGCTGGGAACTCAAAACCGTAATGTTTGAAATGCGTTATCAATGTGATTCCAAATCCTTTGGCGGAAGAACATTTTTAAGCGAAAGGTCACTTGATGGAAACGAGTTTACTGTTCCTTCGCTAGAAATTTATCATCCCAAACTTGCAGAAACAGCGCTTGTGCTCGCACAACAAATACCCGAATTTTTCGAACCCCGCGCTTAGCGCGGGGTTTTTTATTTCTCAAAAACGTGGTAAAAATTATAAACAGAGAAGGAGGGATGCCAGAGTGGTCTAATGGAACGGTTTGCTAAACCGTGGGGACCAAAAGTCCCGCGTGGGTTCAAATCCCACTCCCTCCACTATCAAAAATTTTGCCGATGATTCGGCATAAAATTTTTGAATTTTGAGAACTGTGGGATTTGAAGGGCGCGAGTAGAAAAGCGAGCTAGCGAGCTTTTTTTGTGTGTAGCGCCCAGGACTGCGAGTCGGAGCGAGCAGAAATCCCACTCCCTCCACCAGTGAAATCGTTATTTGTTTACGCAATAATTTTGACCCGACAGGTGGGACATTCGAACCTTTTTAGTTGATTTTAGCGGTGTTCAGTGATAACTTTGGAATAAAGAACCAGTTGGACGGATTCTGCCAATGGGTTCGAACTCTCCGGAACACAGCCATACGAGGCAGTTAAACAGTAGGAAAAATAATTATGAATAAACAAAACATATTTGCACTAAGTATCGCGATACTTTTTGTTGGTGGCGTGATATTTTTCGGGTATTCTCCGAAACAAAGCACACCGACAAGTCGAGAAAATATTGCGTTGGCGGCACAGTTCAACACCCTAAGTAAAAACGGGAATTCATCTTGCTCCACTGCGTTTACGCAGTCTATTGATGCCCTGTCGGACAATGGTCGTTTGCAAGGTTCCTGTTGTAGCGCAATGGATATTCACCGGTACACCGAGCAAATTTCAGGATTAAAAAAATATGAAAGCATACCAGAAATTCCGCGAGACCCATATGATATCGATGCTGGTTTAGCACAAAAGCTCAAGGCGTATTACGATACACAACTCACGCCAGATGAACAAAGAGCGTATGACTACGCCATGGCTAATTCCAACGAAAAAGGCCCTTGTTGCTGTAAATGTTGGCGATGGTTTGTCTATGGTGGCTTGGGAAAATTACTTATTCAAAAATATAACTTCACTGGTGAGCAAGTAACTGAAGTCTGGAATCTATCAGATGGATGCGGAGGTGCCGGTGAACATGCCGGACACTGACTAATGCTCAAAAGCGGACACTTAGTGTCCGCTTTTTACATAATTTTTTTCTGCTATTTCAAATAAATGTTTGTACGATTTAATTACTGCCTCGTGAGCCGCAATTCTTTTTTCAAGACCGGTATTAATTATTGGAGTTTCTACTACAATAGCATGGGGTGACGAGGGGCCATCTTTTATAAAACCGTCCAAAAAAATGAGTTCGGCAGACATCAGTTCGTCTACAGATCCATCACTGGTATTTATTACTATGCCGTTTTCTATTTTCTCTCCAAATCTAGTTTGACCATTTTCCTGAACTGGAATTATTGATTTTAAAATTTCTACAATTTTCTTTGCTACGGGATCACGACTTCCAGTTTCCCCTTGAGAATAAATATATGAAAACTCAAACAATTCGTCTTCGTGATGATCAATAGAAATCAGTGGGGGGTAGTCGGTAACCAGCTCCATAATTTTTAAAGTAACTGCTTCTGCTATTTTGGACTCCGGTTGCGATATTCTGGGTCCGAAAGCTTCCATGCCATCATGTCCCAAAAGTAAATGTTCGGCGTTGGAGACACTATGCCCATTGTGCCAATCGCGACGTTCGTTTGGATACCTCCAATCTCGAATATATCCTACAGGATTTAAAAGAGGGAAAACAACCAAAGGAATTGTTTTTGCCAAATCAATAAGTAGATTGACATTGCGAGAAATGGCATTTGGACCAGCAGGCTCTTCTCCGTGAACTCCGGAAAAAACCCAAAGCGCTGGCCCTATTTTGGGAGATGCAAAACATAAAACTGGTAACTCACTTTCCTTGTATTTATAAACTTCAAATGCCTTCCAGTTTGCTGTTTTTAATTTGTCAAAAGATTGAAACAAAAATTCAATAGGTACGCGCCCATCTTCATTAAAGACATCTGTTTCTATTTTCATAAACAAATCACCGTATTATCTGATGCAAATGTAGCATCTTGCGTTTAAATAGACAAACTTGCATGCTGGTGTTAGTATAAGCATAGTAATTTTGAAATGGAGATTTTAGATGAAAAACTTTATTTTTGGTTTTTTGGTAGGAAGCGCAATTATCATTGTAGTCAGCTGTCAAAATGCCAAAGAAAACTTTTCCAACTCTTTCCACGAAGATGCAGTAATAGCAGAAATAATTTATCCTCCAGCTTATCACACCCTCGATCCAAGAGACAATATAATTTTTGTAAATCTAGACCAAGAATATTACAAGGCTTTGAATACGGGAGTAATTTTTAAATGCCAGCATGGCAATTTTATAGCCACTTCAACAAAAGCTTACGAAGTATTCAAAAATCACAAAGGCAGAAAAGTAAATATTGTTTACCGAGAGGTTTACAGAGATTCTTACAATGCGCTAAACACAGAAGGAAAAATGCTTATTGAACATGCTCTCGTGCATTATGAATTTTTTGACTATTATTTAAAAAAATAAGAAGCCTTGCGTAGGCTTCTTTTTTAATTTCAAATTCCTTGTATTTGGGAAAAAGTACCCTGCAACTGATCTAAATATGGCTGAAGCTGAATTACTCCCAGTATAATTAAGCCCACAATTATAACTCCTTTGATTATTCCTAAAATTCTTTGGTGGACAAAATGCCGGTTTATTTTTTTAAGAATTTCTAATTGTTCGCGCATTATTTGTTTTGATTCTTGATCCATATCAATATTATAGCAACCATAATATAATTAGAAAATGGAAAAGCTGTTGGAGTGGGAAACTCCGGAATTTAAAGAGTATAAAAAAGGCGTTGACTGGTACTGGTACTTGGCGCTATTTGCTGTGCTTCTTTTGATTTTTGCGGCACTGGAACGTTCGTTTCTTTTTGGAGCGTTTGTGGTAATAGGCTGGTTTACCATTATGCTCCATTCCGCAAGAGTTCCAAAAATTATAAAAATTTCCATATCCGAAAAGGGAATTCTTGTAGAACAAAACCTTTACTCTTGGGAAAACATAAAATCATTTTGGATATTTAAGCAAAAAAAAGAAATTTCATTGGAACTTAAAAAAACTTTAATGCCGTATTTAAAGATTTTTTTGGAAGAAACTGATTCAAAAACAGCGCGGGAAATTTTATTAAATTTTATTCCCGAAAAAGAACAAAACGAATCGTTTATAGATAATCTTGCGGATCTTCTGAGATTTTAATTATGGCATGCGACTATTTGTGATGCAACAAACAGGATGCATCCGATTGCTCGGATTCCGGTTTTTCCCGCCACTTATTTAAAAATTTTGGAAGGCGGGATCCCGTCCAGAGTGGTGTATTCTTGAAATAGCTCGAACGGAATTCTCTCGCCGCGCTTCGCGCGACTCGGAATGGGTGGGCGGGCAAAATGAATTAAAAAGCCGAGAGCATTAACAATTTCAAGTTTTTATCTCGTGAATTTGAAAGTAGAGATTATTTGGTCGATAGTTAGAGAATCATTTCCAGTTGAAGTTGAATAGGTAATCTTTACCGCGCCACCATCTTGTGGAACAAGATGCACTATATTGTTAGGCACCACTACAATATTTTTACTTTCAAATATTCCTAGATCAAAAAAAGAAACCGCGCTGTAACCATTAAAATTTATATCTTGGAGCTGATGATCTATATCTTTTCGTAATTGCGGAAGGACTAAAAATTCAAATGCCTGACGAGGAATGGGGTAAGAACTTCTGTAAGACTGAATTAAAATAGAATAAGGATACGCTTCGGTATTTGCCCGCGGAGACCTGATGAAGAGCTCGTTACTAGAAGCATTAACTGTCCAATTTCCAGGGTACTTCAACGAATAGCCGTTCTGCGAATCTGTATATGTTTTCCAATTTGCCATTTCATCTTGAGATGTTGTATTGGTTTGTGTAGTTGCTTGCGGTTGGTTAGTTTCAGTAGTGGGAGACACGGGTTTTTTGACCAAAACAAAATATCCTGCGATACCTGTAAGTATCACGACCAAAACAATGAGAACAATGTTTGCAAAACCTTTTTGTTGGTTCATATATTTGAAAATTAATTATTCTTATGAAAAAATTTCTTTTGCCCTTATTGACCCTTCGACTTTGCTCAGGGTCAATCCTGAGCTTGTCGAACGGATTGATAAATCCTTTTCCTTTTCGC
>JBBTVJ010000064.1:0-11342 GCA_038063295.1 Patescibacteria group bacterium
CCATGGTTTCTTCGTCGCTTTTAATTTTAAAAGTGGGGTCTTCTTCTCCGAGTTTGCGCAAAGCAATGCCCATCTTTTCCTGATCGGCTTTAGTTTTGGGTTCGATTTTGAGCGACACCACCGGGTCCGGAAAAATAATTTTTTCTAAGACTATGGGATTCTCTGGATCACAAAGAGTGTCTCCGGTTTTTGTGTTTTTAAGCCCCACTATTGCGCCGATTCCTCCCGTAAAAACTTCTTTTACTTCTTCTCTGTGATTTGCGTGCATTTGCAAAATTCTTCCCACTCTTTCTGTGTCTCCAGTGCTTGAATTTAATATATAAGAACCGGAAGAAAGAACACCCGAATACACTCTAAAATAAGTAAGCTGTCCCACATAAGGATCGGATTGAAGTTTAAATGCGAGAGCAGTAAATGGCAATTCATCTTTTGCCTCCCTTATGATTTCTTTTTCTGTATTTGGATCTATGCCTTTTACCGGAGGCAAGTCAACGGGACTCGGTAAAAACTCTACAACGCCGTTTAATACTATTTGCACCCCCTTGTTTTTGAGCGCTGATCCGCAAAACACTGGAACTAATTTATATCCGATAGTTGCTCTGCGTAAAACTGATTTTATTTCATCTTCTTTGATTTCTTTTACTTCCAAATATTTTTCGGTAAGCAAATCGTCTTCTTGAGCAACTTTTTCTACGAGTTTCTCTCTCCATTCTTCCGCTTCTTTCTTTTTTTCTTCCGGAACTTCTTCCTCAACAACTTTTTCTCCATGCTCGCCTTCGAATTTTATAAACTTCATTCTTATCAAATCAATAATTCCGCGATGATCCCCCTCAAGCCCCACTGGAATTGTTACCGCCACTGCATTTGGAGTAAGTCTTTCTAAAATTGACTTGAGGCTATTTTCAAAGCTTGCGCCCATACGATCTAACTTATTGATAAAACAAATTCTAGGGACATTATATTTGTCTGCTTGGCGCCAGACTGTTTCTGACTGCGGCTCCACTCCAGAAACCCCGTCAAAAACAACCACACCTCCGTCTAAAACACGCAGTGATCTTTCAACTTCGGCAGTAAAATCCACATGACCAGGAGTATCAATAATATTTATTCGATACTCATTGCCGCCGTATGTCGGCGTCCAAAAACAAGTAGTCGCGGCGGATGTAATAGTAATTCCGCGCTCACGTTCTTGTTCCATCCAATCCATAATGGCTGCCCCTTCATGCACCTCGCCAATTTTGTGAGATACTCCGGTATAAAATAAAACTCGCTCCGAGACCGTTGTCTTCCCAGCGTCTATGTGGGCAATAATGCCGATATTTCGTACTTTTTCTATAGGATAATCCCGCATGTTAGTCCATAATCCATAGACTTTAGTCTATAGACAATAGTAAATAGTTTATAGTTAAAAAATAGAAATTGCAAACAAAAATCCGCCCCTTGAGACGGATCAAAAATCAAAACTTGTAGTAAAGGCCCATGATCCACGATCCATAACGATTAAACTCTGACTTGTGGTTTTCAGTTTGGTTGTTGTGGCCCCAAGCCACGTTGCCAATTCTATAAGTAAAAAATATTCCGAGACCTTCTTCTAAAGGATCGTTAAGTGATGGACTTTCAAAACCAAATCCTAAATATGGCACCAAAGTATAATCAATCCATTTTCCGGGCTTTATATTTTTTAAATTACTGTTTTCCGGAACAGGGTTTGGAACATTATCTTGCCATCGGTTAAGCATGACACCCGGTCCAACAAAAAAATGTTTGAAATAAAAATCGGTTTCATATCCAGCACTAAGTAAGTTGGCTCTAACACTAGAGTTTATGGTAACTATTTTTCTAAAATATCCGTTTCCGTCTCCAACCGCAAAGTTTAGAATCAAACCACCTTCTTTTGTACCAAGATGTTTGTTTCGATAAACATCGGGGCCGAACCCAATTCTAAACATATGCTCACTATTTTGCTTGTCTTGAGCAAAAGACGCGATCCCCGCAAACAAAAAGAGTATTACTCCAAAGACCAAGAATTTTTTCATCCGTATCTCTCCAACAAACTCAAATTTTAGTCTAAAAGTAGAGTAGCGTTTCTAATGTAGTTTTGTCAAGTACCCGGGGTTACCATTACCATTTTAACACGATCGTGCGAAAATGGTAATTTTTACACTTTTCTATTTGCGGTAGACTTAATATAGACTTAATAATAATAGATTTATTATTCATTGAATTTACCATGCAAAGTGAGCGAATGCCTTGTTGGCTTCTGCCATTCTGTGGGTATCGAGTTTCTTTTTTATGGCAGCCCCTTCGTTTTTATTGGCAAGAAGAATTTCTTCCGCCAAACGGTTAGCCATTGGTTTTCCTTTTTTGGCGCGCGAGGCGTAAGTAAGCCAGCGCAAAGCAAGTGAAAGCCGACGCTTTTGGCTTATTTCACGAGGCACCTGATAGGTTGCTCCTCCCACTCTTCTTGGACGAATTTCTAAAGCCGGGGAAACATTGCTGACAGCTGTTTCAAGAATACTTACCGGGTTTTCTCCTTTTTTAGATTTTTTAATCTCTTCCAAAGCATCTAGCAACACTTTATACGCAGTAGATTTTTTTCCGCCTATCATAAGCGTGTTTGTAAATTTAGATATCAAAACTGACCCATGAACTGGATCTGGCTTTATTTCTCTTTTTATTTTTTTGGCTCTTCTCATAATTTTGGTTTTTTTGTTCCGTATTTAGATCTTTGCTGTTTTCTGTTTTCAACCCCAGTCGTATCCAAAACTCCGCGTACAATATGATATCTTACTCCGGGTAAATCTTTTACTCTTCCTCCGCGAAGTACTACCACAGAGTGTTCTTGCAGAGCATGCCCCTCGCCTGGAATGTAGGCAGTAACTTCCATGCCATTGGTAAGACGCACGCGGGCTACTTTTCTTAAAGCAGAATTAGGTTTTTTAGGAGTCATTGTTTTTACAGAAATACAAACGCCTCTTTTAAATGGAGATGGATAAAATGTTGGCTTATTTTTTAAAACAGAAAAGCCGCGCCTCAAAGCCGCCGCTTTGAACTTATAAGTAATTTTTTTTCTGCCCTTTTTTACTAACTGGTTAATGGTCGGCATGAATAGTGAAAATGTTATCACAATAAAAAGTAGCCGTCAACTACAATTATTTTAATTTTTCACCCGATGCACGCTATCCGCCAGTTATGAGACGAAGAAAAAATTGAACGATCGGTAAAATTGCTCCAGAAAAAAAGAAAATGAAGACAAGTAAAATAAAAATCCCGTACCTTTCAAGAGTTGCTTGAAGTTCAATTGAACGCGCGGGCAATAAAGCAAATAAAACTTTTGAGCCATCAAGCGGCGGAATCGGTACTAGGTTAAACACCGCTAGAATTAAATTTAAAAATGCGATAAAAAAAGCGATTTCTAAAAATGTAGCGGGTAAATTTAAAACGTCGGAAAACCTCATTAAAAATCCGAAAACCAGTGCTATCAAAAAATTACTCAAAGGTCCGGCGGCGCCAACCATAGCCGGACCATACTTTTGATTTTTTAAATTATAAGGATTGTAAGGAACGGGGCGAGCCCAGCCAAAAATAAATCCTGAAGATATAAACGTAATCACGGGCAAAAGAATTGAACCAAAAAAATCCAAATGCGAAATTGGGTTTAGTGTAAGTCGCCCTTCGTTTTTTGCGGTAGGATCTCCCAGCGCAAAAGCCACAGCGCCGTGAGACACTTCATGTATCACTATAGAAAAGATAAGTATTACTATTTGAAATATAAAATCCATGTGATAAACTGCTTTTAATATGAAAGAGTGCTTTATCTGCGGCAAGGGTTCTCAAATAAGCGGCACCCGAGTCCTCCTTAGGGGTAATTATAACCCCACAACAAGATCAAGGAAATACCCAAATCTTCAATGGGCAACTTTGCTTTCCGGAAAAAGAGTTAAAATCTGCACTGGCTGTCTTAAGGCTGGGAAGCACTTGAAACTCAAAAATTAATCTATATAATGTAGCTAGAGCTTTTTGAGTAATGGAGATTTTGTGCTTAAAGAAAAAATCGCGCAGATTGGGAAAATTTGCAATAGTTTAGGAACTTCGGAGGAAATTTTTTTAGAACTTACCACTCCTCGGGTTTTTAAAGAAAAGATAAGGCCAATAATAAAAGGTAAAAAGTCTCTCATATATCCAGTTTGGAGAGTGTGGCACTGCAATCCATATTCGACTGGAGCCGATCCTCACAAAGGTGGATTTAGATATCACCCAAATGTGACAGAAGAATTAATGATTGTTCTGGCCATGGGTATGACAGAAAAATGCGCTATTGCCGATGTGGAATTCGGCGGAGCAAAAGGAGGCATAGCAATCAATCCGGCCGATTACACAAAAACCGAACTACGTAGCATAACAGAAGAAACAGCAAAGGTGTTTTTAAAAAGAGGTATTTTACATCCCGATAGAGATTCTTTTGGACCAGATGTTGGTACAAATTCAGAAACCATGTATTGGATGTACAACAAAGTCGCGGATGAAAACGATAAGTATCAACTGCCAAACGTAACTGCGGTGGTTACGGGAAAACCAGTAGAACATCACGGCTGCCCCGGAAGAGAAAACGCCACCGCAAGAGGCGGACTCATTGTCCTAAAAGAACTTATAAAGATTTCTCATTGCTTACCAGAAAAAGGAGCAACGCTTGCAATACAAGGATTTGGCAACGTGGGTGCACACACAGCTTTCCTTGCTTCAGACTTAACTCAATTTAATTTTAAGGTTGTAGCAGTAAGTGACGTGACTAGCGGCATTTTCAACAAAAACGGATTGGATTTTACCTCAATCAGCACATGGCATGAAAAACACAAAACTTTCAGGGGATACAAAAATGCGGAAGAAATTTCAAATGAGGATCTCTTACTTTTGCCAGTAGATGTACTAATACCCGCTGCAATAGAAAATCAAATCACATCCAAGAACGCTGAAAAGATACGAGCAATAGTTGTTGAAGAACTTGCAAACGAAGGAGTGACACAAGAAGCACACAATATATTGCACCGACGTGGAATACCAGTAATACCGGGGGTCGCAGCCAATTCAGGCGGAGTTGTAATGTCGTTTGAAGAATGGGCAATTAATAGGGGTCCCAGGTGGCATGAAGTTGATTTGCCAAAAATATATGACTCAATTGAACAAAAATTTGCAGAAATAATGCGGAGAGTTATAATAAAGGTATTTGAAAAAAGCCAAAAAGAAAACTGGTCGCTAAGCGATACGGCACACTTTCTTGCAATCGAAGCAGTATACAAAAAACTCAAACAAAAACACGGGTATAAATAATTTTTTAAAACGACTCACATTGTGAGTCGTTTTTTATGTTAAAAACAGAAGCACTGTTGCCGTGCCAATTGGAACCAGCAAATTATCGTCCACCCAAAAAGATAACTGGTCAAAAATTGCTGTAAGTAATGCGCCTAATATTATTATTTTTAAAGACAAGTTAAGAGGAGTTAAAAGATATAAAAACCAACCTGCAAAAAAGGAAAACAAAGATACAACCACAAACCCAGCTATAGTTTTTTCGCCCATCATGCGCTTTTGCGGTAAATAAGCAATGTTTGCACTAAATGGCGCAAGAGTATCGCCAAGGATAAAAAAAACCAAACTCAAAGCCGCTATTTCCTTTGGAAACAAAGCCACCACAAAAAAAGAACTGAACAAAAAAAGTGAGTATCCCGAAAAACGAAATTTTTCTTTGCTTTTAGAAAAGATTTTTTTGCTGAGATATTTTTCATTTAAGGTCGGTATAAAAAACCTTGCTAAATCAAAAACAAAACTAATCAAAAGTAAAACCGCTAAAATTACTAATATTAATGTGTTTGATAACCAAATTAACCCGAGCGGAAAAATTAATGAAAATAATTTAAGATAGTGCCTTATAGAAATTTTAACCGGATGGATAAAACCCAAATAATAAATCAGTATACCCAAAAATAGCGCCAAAGAATAAATTGGGCTTGAGTAAAAAAGAGAAATTAAAAAAAGTCCGTTGAGTGACGCAGCGCCCCTGCCGCCGCGAAACCCAAGATAAAACGGAAAAATATGCCCCAGCACCGCAGCAAGTCCAACAATAATAGCTAAATCCGGATTTATTTTAGATAAACTTAGGTAATAAACCAGTGGTGCCTTTGCCAAATCCAGCATCGCGGTAATTATTCCAAAAGCCGGTCCCACAATACGGTAAGTATTGCTTGCGCCGGTATTATGACTGCCAAGTTTTCTAATATCAACACGTTTTATAACTCTGCCAAAAAAATATCCGGGGGAAATAGACCCAACCAAATACCCGAACAAAATATAATAAAACATGTTTTCCATAAAAATTTACAGATTCTTTTTTACTAATATCCAAAAAACTCTTTTTGCTGCCAAAAAAATAAATGCCCACAAAAATGGCAACCACAAAGGCATAATTCCAAAAAGAGTTGTTCTACTGAAAGTTTCTACGCCAGTATTAATAAAAAAATATTCACCAATCATTGAGCCAAAAAAACCGATTGTTAAAAACAATAAGTCGGTTTTTTCTTTTTTTAGCATTATGGATACAACAATAACACCCGAGTAAATAGCCGCGAGAATATAATCATTTTTTATGAAAGCAACCAAACTGATCATGGCAATAACCGCAAAAACATACAAAACAGTTTGGGTAATCCGCATGGGATAAATTATAACATTCTTGTGTTTTTATCAGAAATTCTTGACCAGAGATAATGAATTGGCGAAAAAATCAGGCGTGGTCTTTTGAACCACGCCTTGTTAAATTCTGAGGGGTCGAGCACTTAACTCAGCCGCCCCAAAAAGTACGTGACTTCGTAGACAATGGACCCGAAGCCACCTAGAATAAAGAGAACCGGAAGAACACAATCCGATGCTTGTTCACGCTCTCTGTTCTTCCAAAAATCCTCAAACATCGCAAATCCAGAAATCAACAAAGCTAAACCAATTGCTGATAGACTCATGATTTTACCTCCTTTTTCTATCTTTTAGTATACCATATTATTCAAGTTTACGCAATAGCGCGTGGTAATGTGCAAGCACATATGGCAGTTCTCCCCATGCACATATTGTGGAAAATAAAGCTAAACAAGTTATCTTTATAATTTTTGAGCTATAAATTCTTCCTTCCAATAGCGAACAATTTTTCCTGATGAACTAGATATTGGTTTTCCAAGCCTTTCTTCATAATCAAGAATGCTCCATCCCGCATCCTCATATAATTTTTTCAACACACCCGTTCGTACAAGATGTGGTCGCGTCCCTTTTTTGTTTTTGTTTGTGTAGTTCGAAACCACATTTAATCCGTTATTTTTCGTATACTCCTGCATTGTAAAAATAGCTTTTTTCTGACTTTGGTACGGAAGGAAATGTAATATCATTGTCGAAAGAACAACATCAAATTTCCTTTTTGAACTAAATGTAATGGCATCGTCTCGTCGTACCATTACTGGAAGTTTTTGGAGCCGCGCGAGTTCTTTAAGTGCGGCAAGAACTTCTGTTCTATTGTCTACTGCGATAACGCTAAAGCCATTTTTCGCAAGAAAAAGAGCATGTCTTCCCGCGCCACAGCCAAGGTCAAGCGCCGACCCCGATTTTTTATATCGCAATACCTTGCGAACTATTGGCCGCACTGAATTGATATTGAATAAGTTAAATGATTCTTTCATGGATATTTACTTTGTTGGTCGGGCTACTGGGAATTGAACCCAGTCTACAAGACCCCCAGCCTTGCGTACTACCAATATACTATAGCCCGTTTCGGCAGACGTGTTTGTTGAATAGTGCTCTCGGGCAGACTTGAACTGCCACCACCTCCTTCGGAGGGAGGCATTGTATCCAATTCAACTACGAGAGCTAAGTATGCCTGTCTGCCACACAAGATGCCCCAAAAGAAAACGGCTTAATAACCGCCTCAAAGCCAAAACCCTTGACCATACCCACTACGGAATCTATAAAATCTTTTGTAGGACCGTTTTCTCCAACATCTATATGAACCTGATCGTCCCAGAAAAATTCGTCGCCGAGTTTTTCTTTAAGCCTTCCGCGCAACTCCTGCGCTAGTGTTATTGAGTGAATCGCTTCTTGGTAAATTCTGTCGCGTAAGCTTCCGCATTTTGTTTTTTGTGATCTTGTCCAAAAATGAATTCCGCCATTTCCCACACGCCATATTGTAATTGCAGTTATAAAATTTACTTCGTCTTTTGCGGCTGAATCGGTGCCCACAATAATTTTATATCTTCTTTGGGGAAGAAGTTTTACAAAATTTTGAATATTTAAAACAACTTCTTCTAAATTTAAAGAATTTCCCAAAACATTAAAAAATACTGAGTTGTTCGTTGTTTCTTTTTTCTGCATATAATTGTGCTTTCCAGTTTACGGACACCGGTACTTTATTCATAGCATTTCTTGCAAAAAAATACACCCTCCCTTCTTTTGCGCCATATTCGTAAAGATTTTTTGTGATTTCAACGTCTTTCAGACAATATTTTTTTATTTCCTCTATTTTTCCTTCTTTAAACCATGTAATCGCCTGCATGCCGTCTCCAGATTTTTTAGTTTGCAGTGTATTTTGCGCCAAATTATCCAAAGATATCCGAAAACCCGCGCCATTCTCAACGTCGTTCATTAAATCCAACGAAGGCAATTCTTTTAAATTCCAGGAAATATACGGCTGTAAAACGGGGAGGTCAAAGTGGTGAATATTAAAACCTATGATTTTGCCGTGTTTCTTGTGCGCAAGCTCGCGAATAATTTTTTCAAACTCAAAAAGTTCGTGTTCTTCAAAAGCTTGATATTTTTCGTCGGCGTAAAAATACGCGCCCAAAACAGAAATTCCTAATTTTTCCATATTGATTGCGCCGCCAACTTCCTGAAAAGATTTTTTTGTCTCAATATCAAAAACAATATCATTTTTACCCATGAGTTGATTTATATCACATTAAAGAGGCAAATCCAAAGCGTAGGCGCCGGCGCCCAAGACAGCAAGAGCTAAGGCAGATAGAAGCAAAATTAAATCAAATTCGTAGCCATTTACAAGCCCTTTGTGGCGTTTTACTTTCCAAATTGCTATCAGCATATCAAACGCCAAAAGCAAAGCCACGGCTTGAGTAAATAATCCAACAAAAAGCAA
This sequence comes from Patescibacteria group bacterium, assembly GCA_038063295.1. Taxonomy (GTDB): domain Bacteria; phylum Patescibacteriota; class Minisyncoccia; order UBA11713; family 2-01-FULL-45-33; genus DATDXD01. The sequence continues at coordinate 9,179 of JBBTVJ010000064.1, forward strand.
AATTCCTCCAAAAAATTCCACAATTCCTACAAATATTACCCAAAATTTCCCGGGCTTTATATTTATTGACTCAAAAAATTGCGCGGCGCCCAAAAATCCTTCTTTTTTAAAAAGCTTAGGATACCCGTGCGCGATAAAAACAGCCGCCAGCCCAATTCTTAAAAACAACGGCCCCAACAACCCAAAATCCAACAACTGTGGAAATAAACTTAACATGAATTTATAATAACAGATATGACTACCGGGGCAAGGGATGTGTTGTGGCTATTTTTTATCCTTATTGTGATAGGAGTTGTTTGGAGTATGAGAGGTGATGGTTTTAACTTTTCGATAAAAAGCGGGCCTCGCTTATCTCCCTCCAGCAAATCAGAAATAATCTCACGCCCTGAATCAATTTTTAAAACAGGGGAAAAATATACAATAGAAAAAACAGACAAAGAAATCCCAAGCGAAGTTAAAACAACTCAAATAACATTTGAGGTACCGCAAGTACAAAACACTGATCCTCAAAAAGAGTATTTGGTAATAAGAAACCAGGGCTCCGAAGACATAAATTTGAGCAACTTAGAAATAAAAAATAAAAACAATGTTGGTGTAAAAATCGGCAGCGAAGAAAACGGAAAACCAATCGTTTTAAAAACTAGGGAAGCGGCCTATATTCTTACAGGTAAAAGCACAAGGGGTGCCAACTTTAAAGTGAACAAATGTTCTGGGTATTTCAATCAATTTCACCAATTTGTTCCATCCATTAACGCTAGGTGTCCCAATATAAGTGAGCTACCCGAAGTAAGTAGTTTTGACGACGATTGCTTTGCGTTCTTGCCTCAAGTACCATCCTGCCAGATGCCGACTTCGCTTCCTACCAATCTTTCGGGTTCGTGCCAACAATTTATCCAGCAGCACGCAAGTTATCAAGGCTGTGTGAACGATCACAAAAACGACAACAACTTCGATCAAAGAGAGTGGAGAATATTTTTAAACCGCACCGTGGAAATGTGGGCTTTAAGAAATGAAGTGATAAAGTTAGTTGATCAAGCTGGAAATATTATTTTTGAAGCAAGTTATTAATGGCGTAAAGCGCAATACCAGCAGCAACGGCAACGTTGAGTGATTCTTTTTTTCCGCGCATTGGGATTTCCACAACTGCATCCGAGGCTATTCGGATGCCCTTGGGAATCCCGCGAACTTCATTGCCTAGTATTATTGCTACATTTTTTAATTTATTTGATCGTGCGGATTTATTAAATTTCTTCCATGAAGCAAGCGAAGCGAAGCGGTTAATTTGAACCGAACCGCTTACGCGGTTCTCCAAAGAAATTATAAAAAATTTATTTTCTTTAAGTTTTTTTAAAATTTTTTTAACGCTTTTTGCCTTTTCATATTGAATATACTTTTCGGCGCCGAGCGCTGTTTTTTGCGCAGGCTCTGGAGTGTACCCTACAAGGTAAATTTTTTTGACACCAAAGGCGTCGGCTGTGCGAAATATTGAGCCTACGTTAAAAACACTTCTGATATTATGCAAAATCAGATAAATTGTGAGTTTGCTTTTCAAGTTAATTTATTCTTTTATTTCAAAAACTACGGTATTGGTAGTGCATCCCGGAGTATATGGGTCGCCAACATAATGCTGTTGGCTAAAAAATATTTCGGCGTATCGTTCGTATTTTGCAGAGAACGGCGTATAGTCAAACCTTCTTATCCTTTGTGTTTTTCCACCGTAAACTTTTCCGATATCGACTCCATTATCTTTACCTCTCCAATAAAAGAAAGCGCTTCTCGGGTCTGAGTCAATTACCCATAAAGCCTCCATTGCGTTTTTTCCTAAAGTCGCAATCGCGGGCTCAACGGTCACTGAACAAGATATAAATCCTCCTCCGGGCGCAAGAGTAAAAGTAGAAGAGGGTGAAGCTTGCGTGGTATCTTCAACTTTTTTTACTGTCTCTTCTGGCAAAATACTTATAATCACAGCGTCTTCAAAAGCCTTGCTTTCCAAATAACAAATCAACTTAAATGTGGCTTCCAAAAAAAGAGGCTTACTTTCTTCTGACCCATTTATGGGCTTTAGCCCCCCATCCCACCCAAAAAATTTATTGCAGTAAGTCCAAGGATGCTTAGAAAGTTCCCACGAAAGAGTCACGCTTTCTCCTTTTTTTATGGAATTTTT
>JBBTVJ010000065.1:0-6865 GCA_038063295.1 Patescibacteria group bacterium
GTGCTCACCTCTATTCTTACGGGAGAGGGGTATGCAACTTCTGCCGAAATATCAAAAGTAAAGGGTTCGTTTGCAGGGTATGAAAAAAACAAAGAACACATGCTCAACGTGATTAAAATGCACGGAGAGGAGGCTCAAAAAATCGAAAAAAAACACCTTTTGCCTTATATGTGGGAATCAGCGCAAGAGCCGTGGAAAGCGGCTTTTGAAAATGGGCAGAAATATGGTATTCGAAATTCCCAAGCCACGGTTTTGGCGCCAACCGGCACTATATCTTTTATGATGGATGCGGATACCACTGGCATTGAACCGTGTTTTTCTTTGGTTGCATATAAAAAAATGGTTGGCGGAGGTTTTTTGAAAATTGTAAACCAATCTTTGGCGCACGCACTTATGAATTTAGGTTACGACGAGTCAAAAACGCGCCAAATAATAGACTATGTTTTAGCAAACGACACCATTGAGGGTGCGCCATTTTTGAAAGACGAGCATTTAAGCGTTTTTGATTGTGCTACCAATGCCAAAAACGGCTTGCGTTCAATACATTATTTGGGACATGTGCGAATGATGGCTGCTGCCCAGCCTTTTATTTCTGGTGCAATTTCAAAAACTGTAAATTTGCCGGAATCCGCAACTATTGAAGATGTTATTGATACATATATGGATTCCTGGAAAATGGGTCTTAAGGCAATTGCAATATACAGAGATAATTCAAAAGGATCTCAACCTTTAAATACCTCAAAAACTAAAGGCTCTAATCAAGATCAATCAGCATACGCTCCGAGTGAGGTTGAGCGAAGAAAGCTTCCGCCGGATGTAAAGTCAATACGTCACAAATTCTCAATTGCGGGGCACGAAGGGTATATTCACTGCGGGCTTTATGAAGATGGATCCTTGGGAGAGATTTTCATAAGAGTGGCAAAAGAGGGTTCCACTACTTCTGGCCTTTTTGATGCAATTGGAATTTTGATGTCTGTTTCTTTGCAGTCCGGCGTGCCAGTAAAAACTATAATTAAAAAATTCATACATTCGCGTTTTGAGCCTATGGGATACACTGAAAACAAAGATATAATGACAGCCAAATCAATTTTGGACTACATTGCCAAGTTTTTAGCAATTAAATTTTTGCCTCAAGACGAACAGATGGAGCTCGGCATTTATATTTCACACGGAGAAAATTCAAATGAAAGAGAGGCGCAAAAACTTCCGGAAACAAAAGTTCTTCCGGAGGCGCATTTTGCAAAATCCACTATTTTTTCTTTCCAGGATGCGCCTTCATGCAGGTGCGGAGGGCTTATGATACGCACCGGGAGCTGCTACACTTGCCCTTCTTGCGGAGAAAACGCCGGCAGCTGTTCATAGCTTCTTATTGCAATACTTACATATGTAAGCTACTCTTATAGGTAGTTTTTTGGTCCTTGAAAATAAGGTGAAATATGAAGAAGATGATGTTTTTTGGGCTTTGCATTTTGGTATTGCTGCCAGTTTCTGGTTTCGGGCAAATAATAAATGATTTTGAAAGTTTTGGAAAAAATAAGGTCATTTACGAAAAGTCTTTGGATAAATTCTATCCAAGCGGGCATTTTGATATCTGGTACTCGCTTGACTTAACTGACGCTGACCAAAAGAAAATTTTTGAAGACATTGTTGCTATTCTTGAAAACGTTTATGCGTCAATTTCTTTTTTGTTTGATCACGAAATAAAAGAGAAAGTGCCTATTATGCTTTATAAAACCCACAGCGAATTTGAAAGCACAAATATCATTGTTGAATTTTTGTCGGAAGGAGTCGGCGCCTTTGTGGAACACAAAAGAAACAGAATGGTACTAAAAGGCGATTTTTCTCCTACGCTTACGAAATCTATAGTGACTCATGAACTTATGCATTCTTTTCAGTTCAGCATTTTAAAAAGTAGCGCTTTATTAGATAAAATAATTTCAAATATTTCTTTGCCGACAGGTTTTATAGAAGGCGGAGCAGAATTTATTGCATCTTTATATACGCCTCATACCAGAGACGATTTGCGAAAAATAAATCAGCGTACAGATGCGGGAAATCCAGAGCTTTTTTTGCCGACTTGGGAAAGGTTTACCAAAGATCAAGCCGATCCTTATGCGCAATGGGAAATGATTTTTGAATTTCTGGAAGAAAAATACGGACTCGGAGTAGAATTTGAAATACTGGGTTTAAAAAACCATAAAAAAGAGCTAAGCGAATTAATTGAAGAGTTGACCAATGGGGATATTCCAAATCCTAAAAACAATCCTGAAGTGTTTGATAGAAAACACAGAGATTTTTGGAGAGATAAATATGCCCAAAGCATGTTAAAAAGTCAAAGGCCCTATGAAAAGGAAAAAAGTTTTGAAGGAAAGAATATAACTCCAGAAGATTTGCCGTTTGGAATTTTGTCGTTTACAATTTCTCCGGATGGTAAAGAAGCGGCGGTTCTTTCTCCGCAAAAAAATGGCATTTCCGCTGTAACTTTCTCGTTGTCTGACGACAAGGCTAAAATAAAAAATCTGACCTCTGACTTTCCTCCAAATAATTTTGAGTATATTGTGTCTCAAAGAGGAAACACTTGGCCGTTTAACGGTTCGGATATCACCTGGTCCCCAATAGAGCGCAAAATTGCTTATTTTGCTCGCAAGGGAAAAGATCACAACTTATTTTTATCCGATGTCGATCATTCTAATAAATTTCGAGAAATAAAAATTTCGTATGATCAAGCATTTTCACCGGCGTTCAGTCAGGACGGAAAAAAAATCTACTTCTCTGCCTCCAAAAATGCTGTAAGAGATATTTATGAGCTAGATTTAAATACTCTAAGATTTTTGAATTTAACTCAAGATTTGAATTTCGATACCGCTCCAGCTGTTTCTCCAAATGGCAAATTCATTGCTTATGTCGCCTTTGATGGTGATTTTCAAAAGTTATTTTTACTGAATTTGGAAACAAAAGAAAAAAAACAGCTCACTTTCAATAGACACAACGAAGACTCCCCGTATTTTTTAGATGACCGCACGATTATTTATACTTCGGATGAAAAGAATGAAATTTGGAATATTTACACCATTGATATAGAAACAAATGAGGTTAAGCGGTGGACAGAATTTTTCGGCGGAGCTTTTACTCCGAAACCGATTCCTAATTCTGAAAATGAAATTGCGTCAATTGTGTTTTGGCCATACGACCAGTTTAGAAGTCAAATATACAAAAACTTTGAGATTTACCGTTTAAAGTTAAAAGAACCACTTTCTTCCTACGTTATGGAAAATAAGAGCGAGAACATGATCTATGCTTTTAGGTGGTTTCATGCTTTATCCGGGGTTTTGGATGAAAATCAAATTACGTATCCCGCTAAACCTCCCAAGAAATGGTTTTTGTCTAGCGGTGGCGCGAATGTGGGGCTCAACAGTTATTGGGGAGCGTTCGGATACGGAACGATAAATTTATCTGATATAACAGAGAACCATATTTACAATGGTGGGTTTGCTTTTCATGGAAATAATTTTCGGTTAATTAATTTTTCCTATTTGAACAGAGAAAAAAGATTAAATTGGGGCTACGGATTTTACAACCACAAACTGCCTTTGCGCTACTTACACTGGAATATTCAAAAGGGCTCTCCAGATCAATATGTGTTAAATCAAACTTCTGGAGAGGACTACGGTGTTAAAACTTTTGTGCAATACCCGCTGAGCAAATTTGATAGAGTTGAATTTTCTCTTGGGTTTGAAAAAAGAAAGTTTTTGGTTCCGTTTGATAATACTATTTTTGCAAAATTCCCAGATTTTTTTACAGACAATGACCACCAATTTTTCGATTTTTTTAATAAATCCAAAGGCAAAAACGCCAATTTTTCTGCTGCATATGTGCGAGACACCGTGCTTTATTCTGGCGCTGTTCAAGGACCGCTTCACGGAAATGCTTTGCGGGCTGGCGTTGAAGTTTCGCACAATTATTATTCTTTACTTCTGGACTATCGAAGATATAAAAGATTAAGCGACGGCGCATTGCTTGCGTTCAGGCTTTCGGGAATTCAAAGTTCGCGTCCCACCGGAGACTATTTGCTTTTGGGGGGCGACAATACTTTGCGTGCTTATCCGTATGGCTTTGTGGCTGGAAATCAAGTAGCTTATGGGAGTGCGGAAATTCGTTTCCCATTTGTGGATGCGGTGGTTTTTCCTGGTGGTATAGGCATAGGTCCTATTCGCGGGTTTTTATTTGCGGATTATGCTTGGGCGAATTTTAACAACCTCGGCAACAGAAAATTTCCTAGCCAAAAAGGTGTTTCTATGGGTCCAGGCATAAGTTTTATGGGGCTTAATTTCGTTTGGGCGTGGCGCAAAATAGATGGATTTGCTGGAGCCAAAAAGGATTTCTATATTTCGAGAGGCTGGAATTTCTGATAAAAAATATCCCGTCCCGACTTTATGTCGCGGACGGGATTTTTATTATTTAATTTTCTCAATCCAAGCGTTGTATTTGTTGTTATTTTTGATATACACGCTTATTCTTATTGATTCTTTATAGAGCTCCACGGGCTCTGAATTAAAAACAAAAACCGGATTTTCTTTTTCAATCGTTTCTTTTGTTGATTTAAGATCGATAATTTTTTCTTCTGTGTGTTTTTTTTCTCCGCTCCACGCAATTATTTTTACAAACCATTCTGATTCCATTATTTCATTTTTTAAAGTCCAATCTAGATTTTTAGACTCCACTGTGATTTTTAAAGTCAATTGATTATCTAGAATCTCGTAATTAAATTCGGCGGGAATCAATGCGTTGCGTCTGTTTGAAAGTACGATTCCTTCTTTTTTGGGCAGTTCCCCGATTGTTTTAGGCGCTGAATTTTTTGCAATTTCTGCCGCTGATCTTGGGGCCGCTAATGCTTTATCAACGTTTAGCGAAGGGTCGTCTGAAAACTCTACTAGTGATAGAATAAACAAATATTTTCCTGTCTGTGACAGTTCGTTATAAACATCGTCCGGATGAGTAAAGGTCGGATTTTTATTTATTTCCTCAAGAGCTTGTGTTATGTAAAAAACTGGCCTGAAAAGTACGTATGTAGGATGGTCGTTTCTGTGATAAAAAAGAAATCTAAATTTATGTTTGCTCCTTTCATCTAAATAAAGCCACAGCATTAAATCAACGTGTTTGGGGTTATTTTCTACTGTTTCCATATAATGCGGCAAGCCGTGCAGCATATAGACCCTTGCTGGGTCGCCGTCAAAACCTCTATTATTTTTAAAAGAAAATCCCGCACTCCCCGGATTATTAGAAAGTATTTCTTGTTCTATATCGAGCGCTCTTTGCTGAAGCAGGGTTTTAAATTCATTTTCTTCTGTAGCGGGATCGCTATCTCTTTTGCTCCAGAATTTATTAAGAAAGTTTTGGCATTCGGTCGGTGTTTTTATTTCTTTAAATTCATTTTCTTCTTCTTTGGAAATAAACATGTGATATTTTTTATAGAAATTTTCTTCGCATGCTTGTATTGCTTCCAGCCCCGCATATTTAAGAGTTGCTTTTTTTGTGCATCCAGAAGTTAAAAATAAAAAAAACATGATAAGTGGGCTAATTTTTCTCATTTGGTACCCCCAAACTGGCTTTGATCGAATTTTAAAATGTGGTAATTTTTTCCGAGCGAAAATTTAAATCCCGTAAGTATGTTTTGTCCTTTTGAAACAGCAGGCTCGCTTAAAAGCTCAACTTTTATTGCGGATGCCGCACTACTTTCAAATACCCATTTGCCATCAGGACCCATAAGCCAGTTTTCTGTTGATCCTTGTAATACTTTTTCTTTTGTTTTGGGATCCTCGATTTCATGCCACCTTACAAATAAAATTGTATCAGAAAAAGTGATTCTTTCTGCTAATTTTTCCTGTTTTTCTTTTTGCGAGTAGTTTGTGGCTACTTGCATTTCGCTTAGTGTAAAATCAATTCCTGCGGTTTGAGGCCCAAAAGTAATTGGAGAATATTTTGATACAACCAATACAAATTCTCCATTTAAATTTGGGTTCTCGTATACTTTACGAAATCCAACAAAAGAGCTGATAGTAACGTTTTTCTGTTCAAATGTTACTGGATTTTTCAGTTCGTAATGAGTTGTGATTATTTCTTTCCACCCCTCTATTTTTGGCACTGCCTGCATAAGTAGTACTGCAATAATTAGCGTGTTCATGCCGTCCCTTGTCAAGTAACTCCGTTTTCATGCTACAATACTTTAGGGATTTTTGATAGAGGCGTGTAATGTACTCCTGTTTGGGCGGAAAAGGTGAAAACCTGTGTTCAATTTTGGATTATGATGGAGAAGACTTAATATTTTGGGACGGGCATTTTCCAATGCATATTATAAAAAAATGTTCCAGGAAAAAGCTGCGCAGCCTTTCCTGTGGCTTTGCTTCGGCGCTTGGTATGCTTGAGGTAAAACGAGGAGAGCCTGTTGCAATCCTTCTCCCAAATTTTATAGAATTTACAATTGCTTATTTTGGAATTTTGCGCAGCGGGGGTGTTGCCGCGCCAATTAATGTAAAATCTACTGATTTTGAAATAGAAACAATATTAAGAAAATCTGGAATAAAATATGCTGTTGTTTTGGATAAATTTTATCCTCTAGTCTCTAAAATAGAAACCTTAAAGCACATAATAGTGCTAAAGTTTTCTGACTCACTCCCTTTTTTAAAAGGCGCAGCACATTTTTTTACAGCTAAAAAAATTTGCACCGATATTCCAAAGGGAATTGCACAAGTTCACGATTTTTATAATTTTTTAACGGGAGAGTGCGGATTAGTTTCGAATGTTTGCGTTACTGAAATAAAAAAAACAGATGAGGCTCTTATGCTTTTTTCCTCTGGCACCACTGGCT
>JBBTVJ010000065.1:6875-15627 GCA_038063295.1 Patescibacteria group bacterium
AGGAATAATGCATACGCACGAATCACTTTTGGAAAACGCATATTCTTGCAAGAAGCTGTTTTACGAACTAATTGACGGCGGCAATGGTGCAAAGGAAATATTTTTAGCGGCTGCTCCCTACTTTCATATAATGGGCATTTCTACAATGCTGCATTTACCATTGATTACTGGATCGAAGATTGTAATGACTTTTCCTTTTCCCGGAGAAGATTTTGGAAAAAAAATTTTAGATGCTGTAAAACAAATGAGGGTTTCTATGTTTGTTGGACCTCCAAAATTATACGACATGATGATTGAAAGCGCTCAAAATAGCGGCCAGAAACTGAAAAAATCTGATTACTTTTCCCTTAAAATTTGCATAAGCGGAGCCAGTAAAATATCTGATGAATTGAGAGCGCGATTTGACAAAACATTTGATAAAAAAATCTTAGAAGGCTATGGGATGTCAGAAGTTGGTATAACGCATTGCCAGAAAGAGGACTTTGATTTTGCGGGAAGCGTTGGAACAACGCTTTTCGGCATTGAGCACAAATTGATCAATAAAGATAAAGATGGCACGGGAGAGGTTTTGATAAAAAGCAGGGGGATTATGAAACGTTATGTAGGGGATTTTGAAAACGAGGAAGTATTTACTGATAAAGATGGCTGGCTGCATACGGGAGATTTGGGATGTGTTTCAAAAAATGGCGAACTTTTTTTAACTGACAGGAAGAAAGACTTAATTAAGGAATTGCACGGGGAAAATATATATCCTTCAGAAATAGAATTGGTTTTGCAGTCTCATTATTTAGTAAAAGAAGCGTCAGTGATAGGTAGACAAACTGATGACGGGATCGATATTGTGGCATATGTAGTTTTAAATTGGCTTGTTGGAGTAAATAAAGAAGATGTGAAAACAGCTCTTTTTCAGATTTGCCGATCTAAACTTTCTTCAATTAAGATGCCCAAGGAAATTAATTTTGTGCCAGAACTTCCTAAAAATATTTTTGGCAAAATTTTAAAGAAAGAATTAAAATAAGAAAATAAAACAAACCCCGCTCCTTAAAAATAAGGAGCGGGGTTATTCTTTATCTATAAGCCGAATTCTGTCCCCCGATGTTCATCGGGGGGATAGCCATCTGTCTTGTCCAGACATTACTGTCTGGATCTTTGCCCCCGCTAAGCGGGGTTGCACCAGGCCCCGATGTGTTATCGGGGTCCCGACTTCCCATTCAAAAATTTGAATAAGTGCGTCGGGATAGGGTTTTCCTTTTCGCGATGGTTGCCCATCGTGACTGTGAGCTCTTACCTCACTCTTTTCACCCTTACTCTATCAACGCTTTCGGCTTTAGGCCGAAAATGATGACGTTAGCGGTATTGTCTCTGTGGCACTTTCCCGTCCCGATAAATCGGGAGGCGGCCATTAGCCGTTACCTATCACGTAAAATTACGCGAGTGTTCGGACTTTCCTCCCCGTCGAGCTAGGCTCGGCTAGGGTAGCTATCTGATAAAGAACACCTATATTATATAGTTTTATTTTTGTTGTGTCAATCTTCCAGCACCTTTATTACCAGTTTTCGAGAGGATTTTTTGCGGCCGAGTTTTTTCATGAGTTCATCGATTTGATCTAGTGTGTAAACCCTATAGTTATTTATAGGATGCCTTGTAGCTTCAAATTTTTTGGAATTGTCCCAATTTCGGAGCGTTAATTCTGTTACTCCTATTATTTTTGCCGCTTGTTTTATGGTTAAGTAGTGTTTGCTTCTCATTGCTTTATATATATAGTAAGCTATTATTAGTGCTATGGAAACTGCACGTCTTAACGACAGATTTTATAATCTTTCACGCTGGTCTATTTTGCTTTTGGCATTCTTGTTGCCATTTTGGTTTTTACCGATTACTTCTATTCCTGTAGAATTCAGCAAGGTTTTGTTGGTATCTTTGCTTACTATAACGGCTTTTATTTTTTATTTAGTTCATGCTATTTTGCGGGCTAAAATTAGTATCGCGGTGCACAAAGTTTTTTTGTTTTTTTTAGCCGCGCTTTTATTTTGGTTTTTATCCTCAGTATTTTCTGGTGTTGGCCCGCAATCGTTGTGGGGAACAGCCGCCGAAACAAGCAGTTTTTTTAATATCTTTATTTTATTTATTGCCGCGTGGCTTATAACAGTTTTATTTTCTGATAAATCTTCGCTAAAAAAACTGTTTTTATCTTTTTTTGCTGGTTTTGCTGTTTTGGGTTTTTTGAGCCTGCTTTTTATTTTTGGATTTGGGAAAATTTTAGGCGGAGTTTTTGCGGTACAAAATTTTAATACTATTGGATCATGGAATAGCATTGCCTTGGCTTCAGGATTTTTTATAATGATGATTTTCAGTTTTTTGTCCCAAGAAGGACCCTGGAAACTCAAGAAATGGGTTTTGACATCTTTTTTCGGAGTTTTTATTTTTATTATGCTGCTGATAGGTTTTCCTACGGCGTGGCTTTTTTTAGGGGTTTTTTCTTTGATTTATTTAAGCTATGCCATATGGAGGCGCCGTATTAATGGATTTGCTCTTCTTTTGAGTATTTTTCTTTTATCCGTTTCTGTTTTTGGGTTTACTTTCAAAAGCACTTTTTCGAACTTATTCGGCATTTCGTCTCCAGTAGAAGTTGGCATTTCTCACAGTGCTACATTCGGGGTTTTGAAAAATACCCTTAAAGAGAATATTTTTTTTGGAAAGGGACCGGCTTCGTTTAGATATATATGGGATGTTTATAAGCCCAATGATGTAAATCAGACTGCTTTTTGGGCTGTGAGGTTTGATATAGGTTCTTCGTATCTTTTAAGTCTTTTAGGTGAAATAGGAATTATAAGCTGGATTTTGTTTACGGGTTTTTTAGGATACCTTTGGTATGCGGGGCTTTTGTTGGTATCCTCAGCCAAAAATGAAAGTTTATTTTTATCTTCATTTTTTTTATTTAGCTATACAATTTTAATGTGGGCCCTGTACCCGATAGGATATACTCTTTTGGCATTAGGTTTTTTAAGTATAGGTTTTCTTTTGGCGTCTTTACGAATTTCCGGATCAATTAAGGTTTATAATGTTTTGCTTTTCGGCGAAGGTCCAGTGGGGTTTGTTTCTGCCATGGTGGTGGTGCTTTTTATGATTGCTGGAATTTCCGGGTTTTATATAACCAGTTCCAAATACATTGGGCATGTTCTTTTTTCGAAAGCTGCGGCAGCTTTTTCAAATAACGATCTTGACTTGGCAGAAAAAAAACTATTGTCTGCTTCACGTATAGATAGTAGGAACGGCGTTTACATGAACTCTCTTTCACAAGTATATATTTTAAAATCACAATTGGTTTTACAAGACACGGCAACACCCTCGGAGCTTTTAAGCTCACGTTTTAAGGATGTTTTGGATAAATCTATATCAGCGGCTCAAAAGGCTATTCTTCTTTCTCCTTTGGATTTCGAGAGTTATAGGGGTTTGGGTAATATTTACAGATTTCTTGTTTCTTTGAATGTTGCCGGCGCCAAAGACGCCGCTTTAGCGCAATTCGATGAAGCCATAAAAAGATCTCCCAAAAACCCTTCGCTTTTTAAGGATAAGGCTCTTGCATATTTATCTGAAGCAATAGTCAGAAAAGACAATTCTTTACTTGATTTAGCGCAAAAAGAATTAGAAAAGTCAGTGGAAATTAAACCAGATTATGATATTGCTCATTTTTTGTTGGCGCAAATTTTTGATGCCAAAGGTAATTCTACCGAAGCAATAAAAAGAGGCGAGGCGGCCGCACTTATTTCTCCAAACGATGTTGGCACTCTATTCCAGCTCGGCCTTCTTTATTACAAAAACAATAGGCTTCAAGAATCAGAAGCTGTGCTCAAAAAAGCTGTTTTAATAAATCCGAATTACTCGAATGCTCGCTATTTTTTAGGTTTAATCTATGACAAAGCTGACCGCCAAGAAAGTGCTATTTTAGAGTTTGAAAAAATTTCTTCTTTAAATCCGGGCAACGAAGAAGTTGTAAAAATTTTATCTAATTTGCATGCTGGAAAACCCGCTCTTTCCACTATTTCTCCTCCGGGCCCTTCTCCTGAAGAACGAGTGGAGGCTCCACTGAAAGATAGATCGGGGCGCTCTCTTTTTGAGAAATAAGAATAAATGATAAAAATTCCCAATATTTTTAAAAAAGATGCTTTAAGTGTTCATCATGCTGCAATTTACATTGCTTTTTTTGCACTAATTTCCGGTATCTTGGGTCTTTTGCGCGACAGGCTTTTGGCGGGGATATTTGGAGCCTCGAGGACATTGGATATTTACTACGCCTCATTTCGCATACCCGATTTTATTTATACCCTCATGCTTTTTTTAGCGTCTTCCACGGCAATAATTCCTTTGCTTTTAAGAAAGTTGGAACAAAATCCAAAAGAAGCTGAAAGGTTTTTGGGAAACATTCTTGTTTTTTTTATTTTAGTGATACTTGCTGTTTCTTGCCTGATTTTTTTCTTTATGTCATCAATAACTCAATTGCTTTTTCCCGGATTTTCTGCATCTGATGTAGGGCTTGTGACACTTTTATCTCGAATTATGCTTCTTTCCCCGATTTTTTTAGGTATTTCCAATATTTTGTCTGGAACAGTACAATCTACAAAAAAATTTTTTGCTTCCGCTTTAAGCCCAGTTTTTTATAATTGCGGAATAATATTCGGCATTTTGTTTTTTTTGCCGTTTTTTGGGATTGCGGGTTTAGCAATAGGCGTAGCGCTGGGAGCCTTTCTTCACATGGGGATTTTATTACCATCATTTTTTAGTTTAGATTTTGTACCTACACCCAAGTTCTTGATGCGCGGATTTGTTTCAAAGTTTAACAGTTTTTTGCTTTCCGATGTTAAAAAAGTTATTTTTATTTCTATGCCACGAGCTTTGGGTCTTGCGGCAAACCAATTCCTGATTATGTTTGCGACTTCTATTGCTTCTGTTTTATCTGGCGGATCAATTGCAATTTTCAACTTGGCCCAGAACCTAGAGTCCATCCCGATAACTGTACTGGGGCTTTCTTATAGTATTGCCGCTTTTCCTTTGCTTTCATCTTTTTCAATAAAAAAGGATAAAGATCATTTTTTCGAATATTTTTCAGCAGCTTTTCGGCATATAATTTTTTGGACTGTCCCATTTTCAGCGCTTTTGCTTATTTTGCGTGCCCAGATTGTACGCGTGATTTTAGGAAGCGGAGCGTTTTCGTGGCAGGACACCAGGCTTACAGCGGCATCGCTTTTTTTGCTTTCGCTGTCGGTGGTTTTTCAAAGTCTTTTTTTGCTTTTGACCCGTTCTTTTTACGCTGAGGAAGAAACTCGCCGTCCGCTTTTGGTAAATATTACCTCAGCAATTTTCGGTATTTTAGCGGTGTTCGGGTTTTTAAAAATTCTTTCTCCGGGGCACCCATTTGCTTCTTTTACATCTTTTGTTTTGGATATTTCTGATATTTACGATATCAGAGTTTTAGCGCTTTCTTTCGGAATTTTAATAAGCAGCATTTTTAATTTTGTTTTACTGTTTTTTTATTTCAAGTCTGTGTTTGGATATTTTCCTTCGGGAAAAGCAGATCCTTCTGTCTTACAAATATTCTTGAGCAGTCTAGTTGGAGCCAGCGTTGCATATCTGGGACTTAATGTTTTTTCTTTAGTATTTGATCTTCAAACTTTTTCAGGTATTTTTTTGCAGGGTCTTTTTTCTGGGATTTTGGGGATTTGTGCCATTTTTGCTGTTTTATATGCTTTTAAAAATAAAGAATTTTTTGAGATTTTATCTGGTTTAAAAACTGCTATGTGGAAAGATCGGGTTGCTCTTCCAGAACCGGAAAAATTGCTTTAAAATAAACACCAATTATGCAAAACATCAGGAATTTCTGCATTATTGCTCATATTGACCACGGAAAATCTACTTTAGCGGATAGAATGCTAGAGCTTACTGGTACCGTGGAAAAGCGAAAAATGCGGGAGCAGTTTTTGGATAAAATGGATCTCGAGCGAGAGCGCGGAATTACAATAAAAATGCAACCAGTCCGCATGAAATATTCGGATTATATTTTGAATTTGATAGATACTCCGGGGCATATCGATTTTCAGTACGAAGTGTCTCGGGCACTTTTAGCGGTTGAGGGCGCAATTTTACTGGTGGATGCTACAAAGGGCGTGCAAGCACAGACATTGGCGAATCTGGAACTTGCGCGAAAGCATAATCTTACTGTTATTCCAGTTGTAAACAAAATTGATATTGCAGACGCCAAAGTAGAAGAATCGGCAAAGGAATTAATGGAACTTTTGAACATAGAAAAAAAAGAAATTTTGTTTGTTTCTGGAAAAACCGGTGAGGGTGTTCCGCAATTGCTTAAAACGATTGTTGAGAAAATACCACCTCCAAAGTCTAGTGGTGATAAACTTCAGGCTTTGATATTTGATTCATTTTATTCTTTGCACAAAGGAGTAATTGCTCATGTGAGGATTTTTGGGGGACATATTTCAAGTAACGAGACAACGTTTTTATTTCATAAAAAAATAGAGTTTAAGCCTCTTGAGGTGGGGATCTTTTCTCCAGAAATGTCAAAGACTGGGTTTATTTCTTCTGGCGAGATCGGATACATTGCTACAAACTTAAAAGATCCTTCTTTGGTTCGGGTTGGAGATACTATAGGTCAAGAGTCACTTCCTGGTTATTTTGAGCCCCAGCCCGTAGTGTGGGCTAGTATTTTTCCACAGAGTACAGATGAATTTGAAAATTTAAAATCTGCATTTTCGAAGCTGCGGATTAACGATGCTTCTCTCTCTTTTGAAGTTGAGGGTTCCAAGCTTTTTGGAAGAGCATTGCGCGCTGGGTTTTTGGGAATGCTTCATTTGGATATCTCTGTTGAAAGAATAATACGAGAATTTGGAATTGAAGTAATTGTTGCTCAGCCAAGCGTTGAGTATGAGTTGATTTTTACGGACGGATCCACAGAGAAAATTAAAAACGCTGAGATGTTCAGCCAAAGCGAAAAAAAAGTCAAAGAAATTTTAGAACCATGGTTTTCGGTTTTTGTTCTTGCAAGATCCAGTGATTTAAGTAAGGTGTTAGACTTAATTCAAAAAAATAAAGGAGAGGTTTTAGAAACCAAAACAATAAGTGAGGACAGATTATTGCTTGTTTCAGCTTTGCCTTTAAGAAAAATAGTGACTAATTTTTTTGACGATTTAAAAAGCGCAACACAAGGATACGCATCCATGAGTTATGAGTTTAAGGAAAATAAACCCGCAGATATTGTAAAACTCAATGTATTTGTGGCAGAAGATGAAATACCGCAATTTGCGAAATTAATAACTAAAGACGAAGCTGAATTTGAATCCCACAGAATAGTTGATAGGCTGTATGAAATTCTGCCGCGCCAGCTTTTTGCACTCAAAATTCAAGCGGGTTTAAATGGAAGGATTTTAGCTTCGCGTACGCTTTCTGCTGTTGGCAAAAATGTTACCGCCAAGCTTTATGGAGGAGATCGAACTCGAAAAATGAAGCTTTGGAAGAAACAAAAAGAAGGCAAAAAAAGGCTTCAAGAAAGCGCTAAGGTGGAAATTCCTCACAGTGTTTATTTGAAAATTATTAAAAGAGATTAATTATATATACGGCAATATCAGAAATCCGATCATGGATAGTGCGACTAAAATGGATAGTACATTCCATATTATTTTGATTTTCTTTTTTGGCAAAAACATGATACAAATATGATACAATGGCTTTGCGGGAATTTCAAGAAAAAAAGAACGTTCGCCGCCTAATTTTTTCTTTGCCGGTTGCGATTTTAGTAGTAATTTTGTCTTTGTGGGCGGCTTATGGAACGGTTTCTGCTGTATTTACTTGGCGGGAGCTTTCAAAAAAAAATAGGGAATTGGAAAGTAAGATCGACGACATTAAAAAATCCAAAGAAGCTCTGGAAGAAAAAATAAAGCTTATAGAAACAGAATATGGCGTTGATTTGGAAGCAAGGGAAAATTTTAATTTAAAAAAACCAGGAGAACAGATTATATTATTTGTTGAAGAATAATTTTAAATAAAATTTATGTTTAAGGGTAAGAAAATATTAATTTATACTGTGATTTTAGCTGTTTTTGTTGCTTTGGCTTTTGCTGCTTTGAAATTTGTTCCTGTGCTTTCCGTGGAAGGTAAAAAAGTAAATTATTCCAAATTTTTAAAAATAAAAAATGCGCTTGACCAATCTTTTAGTATTTCCAAAAGCAGTACCAGTGAAGATTTAAATGCTGTAGCTATGATGAACTTGGTAGAACAGGAATTTTTAGACATTTTAATAGATAATGTTGACAGGAACCTAGTGATGAAGGCTCAGGGACTTGTTGAGGAGGCGATTCAAAAAACCCCGAATCTTTCTTTAAATGAAGCCTCAGAGAAACTATATGGTTTAAATTCCGAAGATTTTAAGCAATTGGTTTTGTTGCCGCAGGCAAAAAGAGATATTTTGGAAAATTATTTCAAAGAAAAAAACAGAGACATACTTCAATCATGGGCGTCTCTTTATGGAACTGCTTCTGTGAAGGTTTACTATCCGGGGTATTACTGGGATACAACTGAATACATAATAAAGAAAAAATAAGCGGAATTAATTTAGTGGCAGAATACAACTTTCCCAAAGTTGATGCACGGGTTCGATTCCCGTATTCCGCATCATAACTTGCATTGTTTTTAAATACATGCTATACTTACTTTAATTACAAAAAGCTTTCAAAAAGGTCGAGAAAAT
>JBBTVJ010000066.1:0-3119 GCA_038063295.1 Patescibacteria group bacterium
TTGGAAATCGCCAAGTTACTAGCCCCATTTACTCCGTTTGTTTCAGAAAAAATCTATAAAGAACTAGAAGGCAAAAAAGAAAGTGTGCATTTGGAGGATTACTTAGTTCCGGGAAATATTGATGCAACATTACTTGATGATATGGATGAAACAAGACATTTGGTTACTGCTGCACTTGAAGAAAGACAAAGGTGTGGCCAGAAAATAAGGCAGCCGCTCAACACGATGTATGCAAGCAATGGTTTTTCTTGGACAAAATTGAATGAAAATTTCCTTTCTTTGGTAAAAAACAAAATCAATGTAAAGAATATTATTTTTTCTTCGCTTTCTCAAGACAAATTGATAGAATTTGATTTGACTATTACCCAAGAACTCAAAGAAGAGGGAATCCTTCGTGATTTAATACGCGAAATCCAATCTGCACGAAAAACTGCCGGATTAAAACCAAGAGAAATGATGCCGGTAAAAATTTCTGCTCCACCACAAGAAACTCTGGATATTATAAAAAAATATGAAGTTGAAATTAAAAAAGAAACAAGCGCTAACAGCATTGAAATTTTGCCGGGCGACAAATTTAAAGTTTACTACGATATCTTTAAAAAATAAATGTCTAGCACATACTATACCACTGAAGGAATTGTGCTTAAAAAAACTCCTTACGGCGAAGCTGATTTTTTGGTGAGAATTTTAACTTTGGATTTTGGCAAAATTGATCTGCGCGCTAGAGGTGTAAGAAAAGAAAAATCCAAGCTCAACTCACACTTGGATTTTTTAGATCAAATCAGTATTTCTTTCGTGAAAAATGGGGAAGGCATCCCTACTATAATTGATGCTGAAAAAATTTTTTCGCATGTCCACTGGTTTTTAGGAGAAAGGATCTTGCGCGAAGCAGGAAAGGTAGCCCGTTTTTTAGATTTGATTATTCCTCTGGAGGCAAAAGATGCAAAATTGTTTTGTGCTGCCGTTAAATTTTTTGCTGGATCTTATCAAAAAACTGGGCAATCTTTTGCACGTGACGTTATTTTGTACGAGGGGTATGGCGATACACTTTCTTTGCCTCCCGAAGCGCAGGACTTTATAATGAAAGAATGGCAAACCTTGAAGAGTTAAAAAGGCGCCTGTATAAGCGCGGGGAGGGTTTTTTAGAAAGAGGGCGTTTTCCGGATCTTTCAAAAAAAGATTTTAAAAAAGAATTTGAAGAGTCCCCAAAAGCACAGTTTATTAAAAAAATAAATTTAAGAAAGTTTATGAATTTTAAAGTATTATTCTTGATTTTAGCAGCGGTGGTCGCAATTGCACTGATTTTATTTTCCAATGTTTTTGATTTTCAAAACATTGATTTAAAAATAGAGGGCGAAAAAAGCATAAAAAGCGGAGAAAAAGTATTGTGGAATGTCACTGTGTCAAATAAAAATAAAAAAGATATTCATGAAGCAGCTTTGGTTTTTAGCATTCCCGATATTTTAAGAGAAAGAGTAAACATGGGCACGCTAAAAAGCGGGGAGATTGTGAAGCATGAGTTTGAGTCTGTGATTTTTGGCGGAAGAGGAAAAAACTTTGAAGCAAGAGCTGTTTTTGAATATAAACCGGAAGGTTCTTCATCAATTTTTGCAAAAGAGAGCTTGTTTTCTTTTGTTATTGCTCAATCTCCTGTTACCGTGTCTTTTTTAATGCCAGATGAGGCAAGAGCAAACGGCAAACTTAATTTTGAGGTAAAGTACTTTTCGCAGTCTGATTCTAGGCTGGAGAATTTATTTTTGAAAATTGATTATCCGGCAAATTTTGAATATAAAAGTTCAGACAAAAAACCCGCAGAGGCAAATAGTTTGTGGTTTTTAGGAAATCTTAATTCAGGAGAAGAGGGTTCAATTAAAGTTTTTGGAAATTTAAAAGATTTGGTTTCCGGAGTTTCAAGCTTTGGGGTATCAATTGGCTTTGAAGATGGAGATAAGCTTTTAATTTTAGATGAATCATTGCAGGCAATCACTTCGCGCTCGCCATATTTAGGAATTGATATTTTACCCAAAGGCGAAGAAAAATATATTGCTTCAATTGGGGAAGAAATCCCATTTTTAGTAAATTGGAAAAATAATCTTCCAGAGACAGTAGAAGATGCTTTTGTGGAAGTTTTTATCGATGGGGAAGCTGCAGATTTAAATAGCATTCGTGTGCGTGACGGATCATTCATTTCCGGAGAGAAAAAAATTATTTGGAATTCTTCTTCAAATAAGGACTTTGAAAAAATTTCTCCGGGGGGTTCAGGGTTTGTGGGTTTTTCTTTGAAAATCAAAAAAGATCTTACGCTAAAGACAGGTCAAAAACCTGTTTTAAAACTCAAGGCCTATTTTAAGTCTGGCAAAGAAATTCCTGGTTTTGAAAGCAATGTGGTTTTTGGCGAAGATGAAATAGAAGTTCCAATATCTTCGATTATTCAATTTTCTGCAAAAGGATTTTATTTTGAATCCTCACTGCAAAATACCGGACCACTGCCTCCCAAAGTGGGAAAAGAAACCACTTATTCAATTGTGTGGTCACTAGCTAATCCATTAAATAATATAAAAAATGTTGTGGTAAAATCAACACTTCCTCCGTATTCGAGTTTTAAAGAAGTTTTTATGCCAGCCTCTGCAGATATTGTTTTCGATAAAAATACCGGCATTATTGAATGGCGGGTGGGTACACTAGAAGCCGGAACTGGTTTTTTAAAGCCCGCTTTGTCGCTTTTTTTTCAGGTAGGCGTTATTCCCTCGACGACGCACATAGGCTTTGCGCCGCAGATTATATCTGCCGCGGAGGCCACAGGTATTGACTCTATAACAGAAAAAATACTTTCTGCCTCGCAAAATGAAATTACTACCGATTTGCGCGATGATCCTCAAATTGATTTTTCGCAAAAAACAGTGGTGGAATAGGTCTTTTGGTTTTTTTGAGGCGATGTTACTATTACGAAATGGAAAATAAGTTGGAAAAGGTGGTGAGTTTGTGCAAGAGAAGAGGGTTTGTGTTTGCAGGATCTGAAATTTACGGTGGGCTTTCTGGGGTTTGGGATTACGGGCCGCTAGGGATGCAGATAAAGGAAAACATAAAACGCGAGTGGTGGAAGCACATGTTACGCGAAG
>JBBTVJ010000067.1:0-9722 GCA_038063295.1 Patescibacteria group bacterium
CTCGCGCTTTGGCGGAAGTTCAGCCGGATCTACAGGACCCACAATATCAATAAATGGCACCAAAAGAGCATCCGCAATGTGAATTGGTCCGGTATCTACAGCAATATAAAGCTTTAATTTTTTAATTAAAGATGGAAGTTCGCCTAATGAAAAATCTGTAGCCGCCAAAAACTTTTCTTTATCCAAACCATCAACAATGCGCAAAATTCTTGCTTCGTCTGACTGCGCGCCGATAAAAACAATTTTGGTGCCGTATTTTTCGTTGATTCTTACCGCCAATTCCTTAAATTTTTCATCCCCCCACTCCTTGGCTCTGTTGCCAGCAGAAACACTTATGCCAACCATGGAACCACCAAATTTTGAGGCTTTTGCTTCTCCAATTTCGTAAATAAAAATATTTTTTTTAGTGTCAGTTGATTCTATTCCTAATATTTTTAGCATCGAAAGAAAATGCAAAATAGGATCGGTATGATTTTTATATAAAAATCTGTGATTATTTAATTTGTCGGTCAAAACTTCATTAAAATATTTTTCTTCTTTTTCCAACTTTACTTTGTTGGGTATTGCACCGTAAAGAGAAATTAAAGTTCCAAAAGAAGTGCCGGAAAAATTAAAACTCCAATTAAAGTTTCTTTTAAAAACTTTTCGCAAGAATCCCAAGAGATTGTTCGCACGATACACAACAACCGCATCAACATACGGATTGTTTTCCAAAATTGGCGCTATTTTTTTGCCCACAGCCACAGCCACGAAACTTTGCGGATATTTTTGCTTTATGGCGCGGATTGCAGGGGTTGTTGCAATTAAATCTCCGACCCGAGTCATATGAGGAATAATAAGAATCCGCAATTCTTTACTTTTTATTTTTTTGCGGGCGTAAAAATTAAAAAGAGGCAAAAAAGCAATTGCCCCTATCCAAAAAAATAAATTTTTAAATCTATTTACGATCATATCGTAGGATAATTTCTTTTAACTCTTCTTTTGAAACTATTGCGGTACCCGGTTTTTTAATTACCACCGCCGCAGCAAAATTTGCAATGCGCGCCGCTTCATATGCTGTGGCACCTGAAGATAATGCCAAAGTAAAAGCGGCTGCTACCGTATCTCCCGCCCCAGTTACATCAACCATATTTACCGGCAAAGATGGAATATGCACAGAAAAGGCTTGATCAAAAATATACATCCCATCACAACCCAACGTAAGAAGAACATTTCCTCCCGTCCTTTTCCATACAGCGCTCCCAGCGCACCACGCATCAGTTAATGTTTCTATTTTGCTTCCCCACACGGCTTCCGCTTCCACGCGATTAGGCTTAACCCATGCGGCGTTTCTAAACCACTCCATGTGTTCCGGTTTTGTATCTACAATTAATAGTATTTCATGTTCCAAAGAAAGCGCAACAATTTGCTCTGCCAATGACTTGGTTATTGTACCCTTTTCGTAATCCGATACAACTATCGCCCCCGCATCATAAATTGCAGATTTAAGGCGATTAACAAATCTCTCTTCTATATCACTATCAATTTCAACAATATCTTTTTCTCCAAAGTCAGCGCGCAAGATGTGTTCTTTAAAAATAAACCTGTGTTTTTCAATAGTGCGATGTTGAGCGCTGTATATAAGATTTGCGGTATCAATCCGATCTTTTGCTAACAATTTCTTAGTTTTACGGCCCGCTTCATCAAAACCCACCCTGCCAATCAGCACTGCTTGCGCCCCCAGCCCAGAAACAATACGCGCTGTATTTCCTGCGCCACCCGGAGCAGAAAATTCTTTTTCAACTTTCAAAACCGGCACCGGCGCCTCCGGCGAACTGCGGCATACACTTCCGCAGATAAAACGATCCAACACAACATCGCCTATTACCACAATTCTTTTTTCAGAAAACTTTTCTAAAATATTGAGCAAGTTTTTCAATCTAAGCCTCCACGGTCTCTAATAAGAATAACACGAAGTAAGGGCTGTTGTTTCTTGCAATTTTTATAAAAAGAGCTAGAATAGAATAAGATTTTTTTTAGGCAAAAAATGGATAATGAATTTGATTTCTATTACAAATATTTTAACAGTAATAAACAACTTGCCGATAATCTTATAGACCTAAAGCTTTTTGATCAAATAAGAAAAGCGTATGAAACAATTATTGACTCTTTGAGAGGTGGACACAAACTTTTAATTTTCGGCAACGGAGGGTCTGCAGCACAAGCCACGCATTTTGCCGCTGAATTAGTATGCAAATTTGAAAAAAATCGCCATGCAATTCCTGCTATAGCACTTACTACCGATACATCTGTGATTACTGCGCAAAGCAACGATTTAAGTTTTGACTCAGTTTTTGCAAGACAAATCGAGGCATTGGGTCAATGGGGAGATGTAGCAATTGGACTTACAACTTCTGACGCAGAATTTAGTGCACCTGACGTAAATTTTCATTCTTTAAATATGCTGCAAGGATTTTCTACTGCTCGCGCGCAAAAAATGCACACGGTGGGCCTTGTAAGCAAAAAAACAAAAAGACTCCTTATATTGATTGATCACCCAATTATAGTTCCGGAAGAAAATACAGCGCTTATTCAAAATGCGCATTTAGCAATATTGCATTTCTTGTGTAAAGCAATAGAAGAAAATTTATAATAATTGCAAAATCTCCTGAGCAGTTTTCTGCCAGGAGAATTTTTTTGCGTTTTCGCGTCCGCATTCAATTAAATTTTGTCGAAAAACCTGATCTGAGGATATTTTTTTCATTGCTTCGGCAATTTCTGAAGTATTTTTTGGGTCAATTAAAACTGCGCCTTCTCCCGCTACTTCCGGCAAAGATGAAATATTTGATGTTATGACAGGTAGTCCGCAATCTTGGGCTTCCAAAATAGGAAGACCGAATCCTTCAATAAAACTTGGATACAAAAGCGCTTCAGCTTTTTGATAAAGATAAGAAAGGTTGGCATCAGTAATTTGACCAAGGAAAACCACTCCCTCTTCTGCTATCTTTTTTACTCTTTCAAAGTATTCTCCCGAGCCGTTTCCTGCAATAACTAAACTGTGCTGACCGCCAGCGCTTTTATATTTTTTAAATGCCTCCAAAACTCCATGCACGTTTTTGCGTTCTTTGATTGCGCCAACAAATAAAAAAAACTTTTCTGGCAAATTCAAAACCTCTTCAGGCGCAATTTCACAAATTTTATTAAAACCCAAATAAACAACTTTGATTTTTTCCGGAAGAATTTTAAAAATATTTATAATATCACTTTTTGTAGCTTCGGAAATAGCGATGATTAAATCGGCTTTTTTGAGTGTACGAGAATGAATAAATTTTAAAAACTTGCTTGGCGAGTATTCTAAATACGCAAAATCGTAAGTAATGACCACTGTTTTTTTTGCTTTCGATAAAAATCCGTACCACCAAGGCATTACTGGTGTATTGAAAATACAAATATCCAATGAGCGCATAGAAGCCGGGGCCAAGGAGCTGGTTTTCAAATTTGAACCGGATAAATCCAGTTTTGTTTTTGGATTTTTTAAAAAAATCTTATACTCATTTTCTTTATCAAGCTCAAGTATATTACGCGCAATTTCAAATACCGCCCTACCCAACCCAGCGGGTTTATTTTCTCCATACGGATGAAGTGTAATACCTATTTTTTTCATAAACCAATAAATTTTAATACGCTTTTTGCGCGCTTATTCCAAGTAAATTCTTGAACCTTTTCGTGGGCATTTTGGGATTTTTTTTGTGACTCGCTTTGATTTTCTAAAACACGTGAAATTGCATCAGCCAAATCTTCGGCGTTGTCCGGTTCATAAAACTCAACTTCGTTTTTTGATACTATCTGTTCAATTGCTGGAGTTTTACTTGCAATAATGGGTTTTTGAGATGCCATATACTCAAAAAGCTTCATGGGAGAAGTGTGTTTGTAAGAATATTCACTGGATGCAGTGCCAAGTACCAATAAAACATTCGCGGAAGCAAGCCACAACGGCATCTCTTTAAAATCCCGATGCCCAACGCACAAAACATTTTCCGGCCACACCAAAACTCCACTTACTTTTTTTAATTCTTCCTTTGATCCTCCAACTAAATAAAATTTTATACTCGGAAGTAGTTGTGCGGTTTTTGATAAAATACCTAGCCCTTTCCAATTATAAAATTTTCCAACATATAATGCTATCTTATCGTCTTTTGGCAAACTGAGTTTTTGCCTAGATTCATTTTGCGGAAGCAATCTGAAATTTCCTAAGTCAATTCCGTTTGGGTGCACTATAATTTTTTCTTCCGGAAGAAAAAATTCTTTTGCAATCGTTTCTTTTATTAAATTATTTATCACAATAATTCCTCTGGCATTTTTAAATAAAAGATTAAAGAAGAATCTGCTTGTTTTGGCATCATGAATTTCTACAAAATACGGCACCCCCACAAAGGGTACTGCAAAAAAAGAAAATTGGTCAATATCTATAGTATAAATAGTAAATTTCTCTCCATGAATTTTTTTCCACACCAAAAAAAGCCAGTACTCTAAAGCAAACGAAATCGACCCCAGCCAAAACCCAATTTTGCCTAAGTTATAAAACGGTAAAACAAATAATTTCTTAACCGGAATTTTATGGCTTAGACCATAAAATTCCTCTACGGTAATTTTATTTTTATCTCTTTTTGGAACAACTATTTCAATATTTGCTCCGACTTCTAACATCGCTTCAATCATTTTTGCCATTTGAATGCCATGAGCTTTTTCCGTGGGAAAACGAGCGTTTGCGACATAGTAAATTTTTTTCTCAAACAATTTACAAAAACCTTGCACGGCTTTTGCCTTGCTGAAATTTTTTACAAATTCAAGATTTGTTTTTTGAACTTGGTCATAAATATCTTTATTATCTAACAATGTTTTTATTTTTTGCGCAAAACAGTCAATATTACCCACTTCACACAAAAATTTTTCGGAATTTTTTGGAATAATTTCTTGAATTCCTCCGACATTTGAAGCTATAAATGGAGTACCGGCCGCCATTGCTTCCAAAATAACATGAGGTGAACCTTCTTCGCGTGAGGGCATAAAAAACACGTCGCAAGCGTGAAAATACTTGACTATTTCCCTCTGGGAAATTTTTCCCAACAAATTAACACCTTGAGGCAAATAAGGACCTTCGCCCGCAACCAGAAATTCCACATTTTCATCTTTAAATTTTTCCGCCACTGGCGCTATAAAATCCGCACCCTTTCTTTCTGAAAGATGGTGCACAAATAAAATATATTTTTTATTAGGATTTAGCCCCAAATCATTTTTGTATTCTTCTTTTGTTTTTTGCGGTGTGTAGCGTTCATGATCAATCCAGTTTGAAAGAATATGGTGTTCCTTGGTCCTATAAATTTTCCTATACTCCTTCGCCAAGGATTCCGGGCTAGTAACCAAAATAGTATGGCGCAAAATAAAACGAAGGGTCCTTTCTTCAACAAAACCACGTTCAAAAAGCCAAGGCATGCCCCTGTTCCAATAAAATACCCTTCCGCCGAAAATAAAAGTTACAATCCATGAAGTCAGCGCGCCATAATAAGAATAATGAGTGTAAAAGTTCACGTAACCGCAGAGTCGTGCCATTTTTACTATAAAAAACAATTCTAAAAATCTTGAAACTGGATTTTTAAACTTTTGGACTTTGAATTTACAACCAAGCTTTCGCGGATCTCCAATCACGCGCTCAATTACCACAAAAATATCCAGTTTTTCTGCCGCTTCTTTTATCAATTCATAATTATAAAAAAGATGTGTATCCGTTTTCTCATCAAAAAAAGGCAAAATATAGCAAACTTTTATTTTTTTATGCATTTTTCCAGGCTTTCTTTATATAACCTTAAATACTCTTCTTTTGTTTGAGTTGGCAATTGTTTTGCCGGTTTTATTTTTCCGGCTATAGCCAAGTTTAGTTTTTGAATTAAATCGTTTTTATCGCCGACTTGGAAAATATTTTCTTTTTCCAAAATTTCAGAAGCAATACCAACATTGCTTGATATAATTTTTGCTCCCACAGAAGCTGCCTCAATCAATGTCATTCCGTATCCTTCATAATTTGAGGTGAGCAAAAACAAATCGCAGGTTTTGTAGTAAGATGTAAGATCGTTTGTCCACGGCTCAAAAACCACGTTATTTACAAGATCCAAATCGTTAACCATACACTTTAATTTTTGTTCTTCCGGACCATTGCCAACAATCAACAAAACTATTCGCTTATTCGCGCGAATTAGAGATGACAAAGTTTCTAATACCGATCCGATATTTTTTTCTTTTGTAAGTCGTGATGCCATTAAAATTATAAATTTTTCGGGGTATTTTTGATGTAAATTTGTTTTTATCGGCGAGTTTTTTATTTTTTCTGTATCAACAAAAATTGGGAGAATTACTATTTTTTCATACTTTTCCAAAATAGAATTTTTGATTCTTTCAGAAACTACTCGAATACCGTCTACTCGTGGAATCAAAAATTTAGCTATCAAAACTCTAATTTTGTTAAAAACTGAGCTTTTAACAAAGTATGGGCTAAAAATATCGGTGTGGATTTGCATCTGCCAAGGAATTTTGAAAAATCGCGAAAAAATCCATCCTAAAACCCAATGCTCTGGACTTTGTGCAGTTATTACATCAAATTTATTGCGGCGCAGGAGCTTAAACCCGCGCCAAAATCCAGAACTAAAATTCAAAATATTTCCGTAGCATATCAAAATCTCAAGTTCTCCAAAAATATTTTTGTATTCCTCCACTCTTTTTGAAAAAGCCGAATTCGAATCCAATATATTTGGATCTCCGCTGATCATTAAAACTTTCATATCGATTTTAAAATTTTTATTGTTTCGTTAATCATTCTTTCCTTTGTAAATTGACTTGCCGCAGCTTTTGCGTTTTGTGAAAACTTTTCAGATAAATTTCTGTTATTTAAAAGTTCGGAAATTTTTTCCTGAAAATCTTCTTTATTGTTAAATTCTACCAAAAATCCGTTTTCTCCGTTTTTGATAATTTCCGGGTTACCTCCAATATTAGTTGTAACAATGGGCACGCCTAGCGCCATTGCTTCTAAAATTTGGTGAGAAAACCCTTCATAGGCTGTGTTTAGCGCAAAAACGTCGGTAGCGGAAAGGTATTTCAAAACTCTCGCGCGAGTGAGAGAACCCGTAAACAATACAGTCTTTGGTCCATAGTCAGTAATCTTTAGTTTAAGTGTTTCTTCTTCAGGACCAGAACCGATAATAACTAATTTTAGATCTTCAAATTTTTTAGACAAATTATTAAAAATATCAATCAAAACATCAAATCCTTTCCAAGGAACCAGTCGTCCGGCAGATACAATGATTTTTCCGGGAAGATCAAGAGATTTTTTAACTTCTTCCTTAGAGCCCCGAGCAAATGCGAGGGGCGATTCAAAAGCATTATAAATCACAAATGTTTTGCTTGGTTCAATTCCCCACATCGAAACAATTTTTTTTAAATAATTACTTGGGACAATTATTTTTTCAGCGTTTCTTGCTACAAATTTTTGAATTTTTCTTCTCAGTTCAGTAACAAAATCGTATCTTACATTTTGAAATGCATCTGGGGTTACAAAAATATTTTTAATTTGGTGCTGTTCCCATGCATAATCTCCAACTACTTTGAGCAAAAATTTCTTTCGCAAAATTTTGGAAACCAAAGCCGCGGGCAAACCAACAGAAACCGGATCTTGAGCGAAAATTAAATCGCAATTTCTGCTCTGGACTATAAGTTTTAAACCGTAAGCTAAATGACGAATAACTTTTGGCAAATAGCGAATAGATCCAAAACTTAAAACCCTTGTATCTATTCCGTGTTTTGGTAATTCATCAAGCAAAATTTTGCTGTATGTAGCGGGTCCTCCAATATCTGGAGGAAAAATTCCGGTAGCAATTAAAATTTTTAGAGATTGCGCCAAATTAAATAAATTTTCATATTTTTCAGCAATTCCATCCCACAAAAATTTTTCCTTAATCATTTTTTGGCCATTTTCAACAATAGATTTTGCCAATTGCTCGTTTTTTAGCAAAATTAAAATTTTCTCCGCCAAATCCTTAGGATCTTCTGTTTTGCAAAATAGTCCGGTCTTGCCATCAATCAAAAAATCTGGAATACCGCCAATGGGCGTGCCAATTATCGGAACTTTAGCGGACAGGGCTTCCAAAAAGGCATTGCCCATGCCTTCAGAACGAGACGGACGAACAAACACATCTGACACACTTAGGTATTCATAAACTTTTTCCACTGAAACATTGCCAACAAACTCAATATTGGTTTTAAGTCCGTAATCCTTGGTCATTTGTTCTAATTTATTTCTCTCTGGTCCGTCTCCCAAAATCAAGCATTTTACATTCAAATTTTTTTCTTTTACTTTCGCGATTGCTCTGATCAAAACATCAACTCCGTTTTTGGGCACTAGTCTGGAAACGGTTATAATCGTTTTTGAATTTGTTTCGAATTTCAAAGTTCGCCTGCCTGCCAGCGAGGCAAGAAGTTCTAAATTTTCCACACCATTTGGTATCACTTCTGCTTTCCCTTGATACCCATACTTCCTTGCCACCCCTAAAAGATAATTTGAAATTGCCGTCACGTAGTCTGCCTGGGAAAGCATAAGTCTAAAGGCAAAATTCACCAGTCCAAATCTACCACCCGCTAACCGCTTGTCGCCATAGCCATACTGAATATTAAAAATAAAAAAGCGGCGCGGCTGGAAAAATTTTAACAGAGCTACTGCTAAAGAGCCTGTTGAAATATCAAGCCCAAATAGAATCCCTTGCTTTCGCCAAGACCACAAAATTCCCAAAACCGGCAAAAAATATTTATCTAAAGCAGTACCAAAACCCAATCTTACTACCGTACCCTCCCTTACTCTTTCTATTTTTGGCAGATCTTTTTTAAATCGTGAAGTAATTATAAAAAACTCAAATCTATCTTTAAGTTTTTTTGCAATATTTTGCACCGCCACCTCTGCTCCTCCAACAAATGGGAAGTAAGAAGTAGAAAACACCAATATTCTTGGTTTTAAAGCACCTTCATTCATATATTCTTATTATAACTCCAAAAAAACCAGCGGATTTCCGCTGGGTTTTTATTACTTAATTTTGGCAAGGTTTCCGCAAATAACTTTAGGAAGCACTGCTTCTATTTCTGGCCTGCAATACGGCATACATGGAATAGGATTCCAAAGAAAAACTTTCTGATTTAACACGTGTGCAAAGCCAATCTCCATAAGAGTGTTAGCTCCAATATAGTGTTTTATCCCATTTTTATCGAAATTCAAAACTAATATTGCATCTGCTCCTTGCATGAGACGCCAAAATTCCCTAATTGCATCAAAATTTCTTTTCTGATCCAATTTTATTTTTTCTTTTTCTTTATCTGATTTGCCAATAAATGGTTCTGCTAAATTTGTCACAAAAGCGTCATGACCCATTTCAATAAGCTTATCTCGCGCGCTTATCATTTTTTCCGTAAAATGCATACTACCCACCACACCAATTCGCATAGTTACCTCCCTTTCCATAAATATTCATATCACATCATATTGAATCTGTCTATTCTCCTATTCGCGCGAATTAGAGAAGAGGACTATTCCAAAAAAACATGGGCAGCCACCATTTCTTGTCCACCGCCAACATCAACTCGTACGTTGCATAGCGCAGATAAATTACACCAGATTATTTTTGAAACAATAGTGGCCGTCCTCATTATCC
>JBBTVJ010000068.1:0-6615 GCA_038063295.1 Patescibacteria group bacterium
TATCATAAATAGCGGGTTTTGAAAGGAGGATAAAATGGGATTATTTTTACTTAGTGTTTCGGTTATTGGTTGCGCGGCGGGATTTGTTTTATGTTTGCGAGGGATAAAAAATATCTACTACAACAAAAAAAATTAAACTTCAATTATCACGGGGAGGACCATTGGCCTCCTCTTTGTTTTTTGAAATAGAAAAAATCCTAATTTTTCGCGAACGTTATCTCTTATATGCGCCCAATTTATCGGATGCATTTTGTTTGTGGATTCTTCAATTACTTTGCGCACCAAAAATCTCGATTGCCCCAAAAGTTCGCGAGATTCTTTGAGATACACGAATCCTCTTGAAATTATGTCCGGCGAACCTCTTACTTTGCCTGTTTGCGAATCCACCGCGGCGATTATTACGAATATCCCGTCTTTTGAAAGCATTTGTCGGTCGCGCAATACCACTTCTTGCACATCTCCCACCCCTAATCCATCAACCATTATAAGATTAACGGGAGCTTTTTG
Organism: Patescibacteria group bacterium; assembly: GCA_038063295.1. GTDB lineage: Bacteria > Patescibacteriota > Minisyncoccia > UBA11713 > 2-01-FULL-45-33 > DATDXD01. The sequence goes on from JBBTVJ010000068.1 coordinate 508, forward strand.
CGGTGATTTTTGGATAGAATTTTGAGTTAACTCCACTATATCTCCGTCCTCGGCTATCATTATATTTTTTTCTTCCATTCCGGATTCTTTGGCTAAATCAGTATGGATTTTAAGCATAAAGTAATTGCCGTGCATTGGCACAAAGTATTTCGGATTTATGTATTTAATCATTTCCTTAAGTTCTTCTTGCTTAGCGTGCCCTCCAGCATGAATATCCATTGAAAAATAATGATAAATTTTTCCCGCGCGCTTATATAATATATCTTTCAAACGCTGAACAGTATTTTCGTTTCCGGGAATGACGGAAGAAGAAAACAGCACGGAGTCGGTTTTTTTAAGAACAATATCTTTGTGTTCATTGTTGGCTATTCGCATGAGTGCAGCGCGATCTTCACCTTGAGCTCCGGTACAGGCTATGGTAAGTTCTTTATCCTGGTATTTGTCTATTTCTTTTGATTGCACAAATGTACCCTTTTTAACTTTTATGTACCCAAGCTCGTGAGCTACGGCTACGTTGTTTTTCATGCTTGTGCCAACAATCGACATTTTCCTGGCATATTTTTCTGAAAGCCAGATAAGTTGCTGTATTCTTGTAAGCAGTGAAGCAAAGGTGGCTGCAATGATTCTTCCCGGGGCTTCAATAAATATTTTTTCGAGCCCTCTTTGGATTTCCGATTCTGAAAGTTGCCTGCCCGGTATTTCTGCATCTGTACTGTCGGATACTAAAAGCAAAACACCATCTTTTCCAATTTGTTTGAGCCGCGATACATCTGCGGGTTTTTCGTTTACAGGTTCATGATCGAACTTCCAATCTCCAGTGTGTACCACATTGCCAACCGGTGTTTTTAGCAATACTCCAATTGAATCAGGGATATTGTGATTTACGTGGAAAAATTCAACTTCAAATTTTCCGAGTTTTACCTTGCTTTCGCTATTGATGGTATAAATTTTGGGTTTTGGCGAATGTGTAAATTCTTCCTGGCGTTTTAAAATAATGCCACGAGTAAGCGCTGTTGTGTAAAGCGGGGGATTGCCCAGGGGCTCCAAAAGATGGGGAATTGCTCCTATATGGTCGTAGTGTCCATGTGTAATAACGAGTCCCCTGATATTTCTTTTTTTGGGTTTTAAATATTCTACGTTTGGAATAATATAGTCAATTCCCGGCATATCATCTTCGGGAAATTGAAGTCCCATGTCGATTATTATTATGTCGTCTTCATATTCGTATACATAGCAGCTACGTGTGACTTCTCCGCATCCTCCCAAGGGTAAAAACTTAAGTACGCCGCTTTTGTAGCTTGTTTGACGAGCTGGCGTTTTAGAAAATGTTTTATTCATAGTTTGTTTTATCATAATTTTTTTGACTCTGTGCTGAGGAGGAGACTTGAACTCCTATGTCCTTTTGGACACTAGCTCCTGAAGCTAGCGCGTCTGCCAATTTCGCCACCTCAGCGCTTTTTAGATATATTTTGTCATTGAGAAAAAATTTTCCACACATATTGTTTTTTTAAGTACCATTTATACACCGTTGAAAATTTTTCTGACCCAGTGCTTATAGTTTTTAAATCCACCCCCAGCAAATTTTTCGGCGCTATATAGATATAGGATGGAGAAAAAAGAAATATTGCCGGCAAATCTTTTGAGATTTCTTTATTAATATTCTTGTAAATTTCCTGCCTTTTTTCAATATTTTGTTCTATTCGCGCTTCTTCAAGAAGCTTATCGACTTTTGAGTTAGCGTAAAGCGATATGTTATATCCCGGGTGGGATCTTTGCGAAGAGTGCCAAAACGCAAAGGGGTCCGGATTTTCGCCTACAATTTCTTCTCCATATAAAAACGCATCGTATCTCCTGGGACCTATTACAAGCTGTTCAAGATCAGCAAGAGCAAATGTTTTTATTTCTGAAACAACTCCTATTTCTTGCCAGCTTTTTTTAACGAAGTTTGCTACTTCAATGAGTTGTGGACTGTCCGCTGTAGTTATATCCATAACCAGTCCTTCGCCTTTTTTTTCAATCAAAGATTTAGCCAATTCCGGATCAAAATTTTTACTGCCTTCGCTTGAAGCAATATTATTGGGCAAAGGCCCGTTTATAGGCGCACCGTAATTTTCCAGAATTTCTTCTACTAAACGCTGTTTATCTATAGATAAGTTAAGGGCTCTGCGTACATCTTGCGATGAGAGGGTTTTATTTTTTCCTTGATTTAAGAATATACCAATAATCCTTTGCAAGTCAAATGCTCTTATGTTTTTTTTATCCACAAACTCTTTTACGTATTTGGGCGAAAGGCCTCCAAAAGAATCTATTGAGTTGCTTTTTAAATCGCGCACCGCTTCCTCCTCGTTTTTTAAAAAAGTAAGGATAATTGTTTTTATGTTGGGTTTCCCTAGTACAAAATTTTGATTTGCTGAAAGTGTTATAAAAACAATTGATCCCAAGCTGTCTTTTTCCACAGTCTTTATTTTATAGGGTCCTGCTCCGACGGCTTCGGTGTTTAGTTTAGAAAACGGAATTTGCGATGCCGGTACTTTTTCCCACAAGTGCTTTGGGATTATTCCCAATGTTAAATTATCCAAAAATGGCACGTATTCCCGCTGAAGCTTGAAATGAATTGTTTTTTCATCTATTTTACTTGCTTCAACACCTTCCCAATTTGCTCTTTTGGGACTTTGAAGAACAGGATTTTTAGCGAGCTGAATAGTAAATAATACATCATCAGCTGTAAGACTTTTTCCATCAGACCAATTTAAGTTTTCTTTTAATGTAACTATATACTCAAGACCTTCTTTGGAAATTTCATACTTTTCTAAAAGAGCTGGAGTTAATTTGCCATTCTCGTCGTAGCGCATAAGGCCAGTAAACACCAAAGAGACGGTGTTTCTATCAGCGTCTGTCTGCGCAAAAAGTGGATTTATAAATCTGGGATTTCCTATAATTCCTTCTTTTAGTGTTCCACCAAATGCCGGAACTTCGTAAGAAAACTTTTTATTTATTTCAAATATAAGTCCAAAAAAAGAAATCAACGCTATTATAAAAAGCGCTAAAAGCACCAAAAGTTCATTTTTAAAATAACGCATTAATTTAAATTATAAGGTTAGCAATTGCCGTAAAGGCAAATACCAAAGCTAATATTATTGTAGCAATAAATAGAATTTTTTCCAAACCACGTTTTGACCTATAAAATTGTCCAGATCCGCCAAAAGCGGTTCCCAAACCCGCGCCTTTTTGCTGAAGCAGCACAGCTCCAATTAACAGTAAAGATACTCCAATTTGTCCCCAAAATATAAGAGATTGCATTGGTTTTAGGTTAGCATCTTTCTATGCAAGTGTCTATAGTGCTTTATTGCGAATCGGTGGGCTTCGGAATCAAGATGCATTAATAAATTTTTGAGTGGCGGCGGCAGTACATTCAGAGATATGGGCTCATTTTTGCCGGCGATGTAAATATGGTCGCCAACATGTTTTTTGTTTTTAGTGAGAGCGATAAGTGATATTTCGATATTTCGATATTTCGATATTACCCAATTTGTGGCGGCAAGTTGGGGCTTTCCGCCATCCACTAATATCACTTCCGGCATTGGCCATTCTTTGTGAGTCATTCTCCTTGTGATTATCTCTTTTAGCATGGCAACATCGTTTGATCCCAGAACTGTTTTAATTTTAAAAATTCTATATAGATCTTTTGCTGGAAACCCGTCTATAAAAACCGCCATTGAGCCATAGGCGTATTTGCCTTGCATATTGGCAATATCATAGCTTTCCATTCTTTTTATTTCTTTAATTTTAAGAAGCGACTCCAGGGCAGATACAGCTTTTATATTTTCAAAAACCATATCCTGCGCCACTATTTCTTTGTGTGCAAATATTTTTTCTAAAGCACGTATTTGGTCGCGTATTTTCCCGGCTTCTTCATATTTTTGCTCTCGAGAAAACTTTTTCATTTCTTTTTTCAGATTTCGTAAAAGAGTTTTATTTTTTCCAGTGAGTATGGATTTGATGGAAAAGATGTTTTTTTGATATACCTCCCCAAACCCCTCCTTGTAAAGGAGGGGAAATTCTTTTTCGATTTCTCCCCCTTTATAAGGGGGAGCGGGAGGGGGTAAACAACAATACCCCAAACACCGTCCAATTTTTGCGTTCAGGCACAGCGTTTTATGCGGTTTTTTGCACGTGCAATATGGAAACGCCCTGCGAAGCATTTTTAAAACAGATTTTATCGCCGCACCGTCGGTAAAGGGCCCAATATAAACGGTAGCTGGTTTCTGGTAACTAGTAGCTGGTTGATGAGTTAAAAATATTCGGGAATATTTTTCTTTCGAAAAGCCCACGAAGAAATACTGCTTGTCGTCGCGCATCAAAACATTGTATTTTGGTTGATATTTTTTTATGAATTCAGATTCTTTTATCAGCGCTTCTGTCTCGGAGCCCAAAATAGACCATGAAACTGACGAAGCTTCTTTAAGAAGAGATATTGTTTTTGGCGATAGGTGTTTTAAAAAATATGATTTTATGCGGCTTTTTAAATTAGCCGCTTTGCCTATGTATATGATTGTGCCACCGGAATTTCTAAAAAAGTAAACCCCAGGGGAATTCGGCAGTATTAATTGTTTTTTTATTATCATAGTGGTATTTTAAGCATAGAATGAATGTTTTACAAAGAGGGCAAATTAATGCGTATTCCAGACCTTGTTTTTAAAAATATGGGCGAAAAACCTCTTATTTTGCGATCTCTTTCAATTGTTAAAGAAAAACTAGAAACAGGTTCGAGGATAAAAAATAGCGGTACTACTATTATTGCTTTGCATTACAAGGATGGTGTGTTGATGGCTGGAGATCGCCGTACCACTTTTGGAGATGTTCACACTGACGAAGCAATTAAAATTGAGGAAGTACAAAATGATACAATCATTGGTTGCGCCGGCATGGTTTCTTTTATTCAAGATCTAAAAGAAACGCTTTTACATGTTATTACCAGGCTTGAGAATGTGGTGGAAACTCCAATTTACATTGATGGTCAAGCCGCGATTTTAAAAAGTATTTTAAAAGCAAATTTCGATTTTTATGGCTGGATATACGCTGTTCCGATATTGGCTGGATATCATCCTAAAAAAAAACAAAGCTTTGTATTTGAATTTGATGAAGCTGGCGCAATGTATAAAAAAATTGACTATGCGACCACCGGATCAGGGGGTCAGTTAGCTTGGGGAGTTTTAAAAGATAGGTGGAAGTTAGGTTTGAAGGAAAAAGAAGCCTTAGAACTTGCAATGAGAGCGCTTATGCTTGCTTCATTTGATAATTACTCCTCTCATCCATTTGTATCTCCATCGACTATTATGGTGGTTTCAAAAAAATACGGTGTTTTATCTATGAAAGAGGAAAAATCTTTAAACATGGCGTATTCTATTTTTCGTGAATATCTTGAACGGCACGGAAAATCCAAAGAACTAAAAATTTTTCACAAGGGGGACGAATAACATGAATCATAATGGCGGTATTTTGCAAACTCCAGATTTTTTTATGCAAAAAAGCATTTTGGCAGAATCTCGTGTAGGTGCTCATATGCTGCTCGCGATACCATTTGAAAACGGAGTTGTTTTTGGAATGAGATTCGATGCCAGACGAAATCGGAAAGTACAGTGGATTAAGCCCGTAACTCAGTTTTTGCTTGTGGCCGGCTGGGGTGAATATGCTGACTTTATGGCGATTTCTCAATTTTTAGACGATAGTGCGCAAAGCATGGAAGAATTTGTAGGAGAGGATTATGTGACTTTGCCTTGCATTTCCAAGATTGTCTCGCCTTTTATAAAACAAAAATTTGAAAATTCTGTTCCATTTGTGCTTGATATATTATTGATTGATGTACTAACTCGGCAAATGTGTTTAATTGATCTTCAGGGCAATATAATGCTTCTGGAGCACTTTGGAGTTTTGGGGGGTTATCATTACATGAAAGAAGAACCCAGAGAAAACATCACTCGAGAAGATTTTGAAAAATTAATAGTGTTTCCGCGGAAAAGTGCAATTAAATTTCTTAGCGAAGTATTGGAAAATGGAAAAAATAGAAAGAGTATTCTTAGCAAGACGAACGCAACTAAGATTCTGACT
>JBBTVJ010000069.1:0-1728 GCA_038063295.1 Patescibacteria group bacterium
ATATACCGTTTCCAGGGAGCTTCTTTGGAAAATTTTTCAAATTTCAAAAAAAAATACCCGAAAGTTAAAACCATTCACCTCACAAAAAACTACCGCTCAACACAAACTATTTTAGACGCCGCGCATGGGGTGTTGCCCAGAGCGAAGTCATTGCTTGCGACAAAAAAATACCCGGAGCAAAAGATTTCTATTTTCTCTTTCGAAAGACCAGAGTCAGAAGCTTATTTTATGGCGCAAAATATTAAAGAAAAATTTAAAAACGGAGTGAACCCGCACGAAATTGCTGTACTTTACCGCAACAATAAAGACGCTTTTTTGTACTCCGAGATGCTAGAAAAAATGAAAGTTCCTCATCAAATTGAATCCGATATTGACATTTTGGGCGACCCAGACATACGAAAAATAGTGACTCTCTTGCATGCGATAAACGATCCCGCAAGTAACCAGAAAATCATGTCCGCGCTTCATGTGAACTTTTTAAAAATCGAGCCGCTCTCGATTTACAAGCTCGCACCGGATACCCAAAAAAATAAAATTTCGGCGTTTGAAGCTCTGCATAAGCAAATGCCAAAAATTTACGGATTATTCTCTTCATGGATTACGCTTTCGCATAATTTCAATTTCACCGATTTTTTCCAAAAGCTGGTACAAGAATCTGATTTTTTGGCGAACGTAATGCGCAAAAAAGACGCAGTGGAAAAAATAAATAAATTAGCAAGCCTGTTTGAAGAAGTAAAAATACTATCAAAAAGCCGAAAAGATTATTCTCTTTCGGATTTTATATCTTACCTTGAAGCCCTAGAAAAGCACGGCGTGCTTATTAAAAAAACTCCTTCTTTGAGACTTAAAAAAAACGTGCGGCTTATGACCGCCCACCGCTCAAAAGGGCAAGAATTTGAACACGTGTATATTGCAGGAGCCGCCAATGGACATTGGGGCGGAGGCTTTGGACAACTCGATGAGGATGAACGGAGGCTTTTTTACGTAGCTTTGACACGCGCCAAAAAAGAAATAACCATTTCCTACGCCAAAGAAAATGAACTGCGCCGCGAACAGTTGCCGTCTAGATTTATTCAAGAAATAAATACGAACTTCATCAAAACAATGGATACTCAGCGGCATGAAGTTAATTTTGAAAAAAATAAAAAAATTTTGTTTACTCCTCCACCATCACAAAAAGGAAATATTTTAGAAAAAGAATTTGTGAGTGAGTTATTCAAAGAGCGCGGGATTGCAGTAACCTCATTAAACAACTATCTTTCATGCCCTTGGAAATATTTTTATGTAAATCTCCTGCGTATTCCCCGGATACAGGAAAAACATCAAATCTTCGGCACTGCGGCGCACGAAGCTCTGAAAGATTTTTTTAAGCATAGAAACGAACTTGCAAAAAATAAGGAAAAAAAGTTTTTAATGGATAGATTTGAGTGGTATCTTAAAGCAAATTCTCTTTCGCAAAATGATTTTGAAGAACTATTACTTAAAGGAGAAGGTGTTTTGCCGATTTTTTACGAAAACCGCAAAAACGAATGGGGAAATTCGGTTATTCCAGAGCTCAAAGCAACAGTTCAATTAACACCGGAAATAACTTTGAACGGAAAAATAGATAAATTGGAATTTTTACCCGATGGTTTACTCAAAGTAACCGATTTTAAAACCGGAAAATATAAAACCCGCAATGAAATAGAAGGCAAAACAAAAAATTCAAATGGCGACATGAAGCGCCAA
>JBBTVJ010000070.1:0-1775 GCA_038063295.1 Patescibacteria group bacterium
TTAGCGGAAAGCGACGAATCCGGATTTTTTGAAAAATTTTTAAGCTTTCATCCCGGGTACAACGAAGTTGGCATATTGGTCAAAAATCGGTTTGACAGAGAAACTAGAAAAGTTATAAGATTTGTAAATGACTAAAACAAATAAATCTGCGCTTAAGGAAGATAAGTGGCGGTATGTGGAATCAACCGTAAAAGATCTGCAATCTAAGTATGGAGAAGGCATTTTAATGAAATTAGGAGACGCTCCAAAAGTGGATATTGATGCTATTTCTACCGGATCTCCTAGTTTGGATTTAGCTTTAGGTATTGGAGGTGTGCCCAGAGGGAGAATAATTGAAATTTTTGGTCCCGAATCATCGGGGAAAACAACCCTGACTTTGCACATAATCCGCGAGGCGCAAAAAAAAGGAGGAATTTGCGCTTTTGTGGATGCAGAGCATGCATTGGATCCAGAGTACGCAAAACGAATTGGGGTGAAAACTGGGGAGCTTTTGGTTTCCCAGCCGGATACCGGCGAACAGGCGCTTGAAATAGTTGAGTCATTAGTGCGTTCGAGCAAGGTAGATGTTATAGCGGTGGATTCTGTAGCTGCACTTACTCCAAAAGCTGAAATCGAGGGTGATATGGGCCAGCAGCACATTGGGCTTCAGGCTCGTCTTATGTCGCATGCATTGCGAAAGCTTACAGGTATTGTTTCTAAGTCTAAAACTACAGTGATTTTTATAAATCAAATTAGAATGCAGATTGGCGTGATGTTTGGTAATCCAGAAACTACCACAGGAGGAAAGGCGCTTAAATTTTATTCTTCAGTGCGCATTGATGTGCGAAAGGGTCCGCAAATCAAGAAAGGAGAAGATATCATAGGTAATAGAATAAAAGCCAAAGTGGTGAAAAACAAAGTAGCTCCTCCTTTTGGTAACGCGGAGCTTGATCTTTTATATAATGAAGGCATTTCTTATGAAGGAGATTTGCTTTTGTTAGGAGAAAAATATGGAATTATAAAAAGATCCGGGGCATCATATGTTTTTGGAGATATTTCTTTGGGGAGAGGCTACGATGCAGCTCGTACTCAGCTAAAGGAAAATAAAAAAGTTGCGCAAGATATTTTAAAAAGCGTGCTATCTGCGCACGAAAGGCACGAGACCTAAAAATCGCGCTTTTTTTATTGCGTTACTCAGCATTCTTTGATGTAAAGAACAAGTGCCGGTGCGCGCTTTTTTTATAATTTGTGCCTGAGGCGCAATAAATTTGCGCAAGGTATCGGTGTTTTTAAAATCAATCACCGTTGAATTGGAAGCGCAAAAATAGCACTGTTTTTGTTTAGAATGGGATATCATTTGGATTTATTTCATCTTCTGGATATTCGACTGTTGTATTTTCCCCGCTTAAACTTTCATTTTGAGGAGGGCTTGCTTGATTGTCGCGCTCTCCGGAGCTTTCGGAGGATATCCTTTTGGGCCCCATTTGCATGTTTTCGGCAACTATTTCCGTTTTGTATTTTTTAATTCCGTCCTGGCCTTGCCATGATCTTGTCTGAATTCTTCCCTCAACCATAATAGAGGAGCCTTTTTTTAGATATTGATTGGTAATTTCTGCAAGTCTTCCAAACATAACGATATTATGAAATTCAGTATGTTTTTGCTGGTTTCCGTCTTTCCCTTTCCACATTCTATTTGTGGCAAGGCCAAAGCTTGCAACTGGTTGCCCTGAAGGCAGGGTCCGCATCTCCGGATCTCTTGTCATATTTCCTATTAAAATTACTCTATTAAGATTCAT
>JBBTVJ010000071.1:0-527 GCA_038063295.1 Patescibacteria group bacterium
TAAAAAGCACATACATTGACGGCTCAAGGCCTGGATTTTTTTTCCACCCTTCTGATTCGTTTGTAGCTTTAACTAGCGCGGGCAAATCGTAAGTGGATAATTTGTTTTCTTCTATAAATTTCTCAAGCTTGCGCGCAAGATCCAAAACCTTTTTTTCATCAGCCCATATAAAACTTTTCACTTCTTCATCAGATTTTTTTACTTCGCCTTCCCATTTTTGGGCAACAAACACTACCCATACATGATAATTCCCACCATCTCTTTTACAGGGATTCTTTAAATTTTTTATAAGCACCAAATTCATTATGAGAGCATTTAACCCAACCTCTTCAAAAAGTTCTTTTTTTGCCGCGGCTTCGGCTCCATCGCCATCTTCATGCCCCGCAGGTAGCGCAAAACCTGGATTATATTTTTTTCTTTCAATGAGCAAAATTTTGCCAGCCCTGTCTCCTACTATTATTGCAACCGAAGTATTGTCGCATTTTTTAGACATTTTCACCTCCATCAGTTTTTTGATTATAACACCT
>JBBTVJ010000071.1:537-8420 GCA_038063295.1 Patescibacteria group bacterium
TTTTTAGACATGTTTTTCATCCCCACTGGTTTGACTGGCTCCATCATTATTTTCAATATAGCACTTTTCAACCTCTGTAACTTTGTCCAAATATTCTTTGCCCAAATAATCTAAAAAAGTGTTTTTAAATTCCTTTTCGGTTTGAAATATTTCATCAACCCATTTTGTAAAAAATGGGCTCAAAAGTTCGTTTTTTGGAAATACGCGAAAAGTATCTCCAGTAATTCTGTACATTTCAGACTGCTCGTAATTTTCACCATAAGAATGTACATTGTCGGGGTAAAACCCAAACATTCCGTCGCACTGGGGAATCATTATATTGCAATCACGCCCCACAACATTGTTGTGAACAGATTTATTTGAATGTTCAGCAGTAAGCTGGCCTACTTTTAATGGCTCAATGTAGCGAGGATCAATTAAAATCACATATCTATCAAGCCACTCTGCAATTTTATTGATTCTTTCTCTTGCCTCTTTATACTTTTCATCATGCAAAAACGTAAGCGGCATGCCAAAATAGAACATTTTCCTCCAAGGCTCAAACATAAGCCTAAAAAGGACAGATGCATTTCCAGAGGCGGGAACCACAAAAAACTTTTTTTTAGAAAAACTGGATACAACCCTAGTAATAAGTATTTCAACGGTCTGCCACTCCATAATTCTTTCAAGCACATAGGCATCGTCCCTATTTTTAAAAAGAAAACGGAACTGTCTGCGTAACCGTAAACTATGAGTTACTAGATCGGCGTTATTTAAAAAATTAATATAAAAATTGGGGGTTAAGCTTGAAAGATAATGATAATCGATTGACTCGCTGTATTGATCGTCAAAAAAGAACGATCCGTGCATATTAACCAATATTGCATAATTTTGCTCCAAAAGTTTTGGAGTTTCTCCAATAATCTGTTCAAAAACTCCTCCGCGTAAAGCGCATGATGTATTTCTATCCATGTGGAAGATATTATCAATATTTGCACGAATACCGAGTCGGCGCGCCTGTTCAAAAAACATATCGCCACTGTTGAAAACTTTTATTTTTTTACCGCGTTTATCGGCATACTCAACCAAGCGATTTAGATATTCTTTCTCGCCAGTTCCCGAAATCCCAGTTGCTACAATAATCATGGCTCACCAAATCAAAGAATTTCTGATTATATCCATAACATAAAATAAAAAAACACGCCACATGGGGTGGCGCGTTCTTGCTTAAACTTTTCTATTTTGAGTTTTAAAACATGGATGCCCATCGATCATCTCAATTTCGTAATCACTAAAAAGATTAGGATACTTTTCCGTCATGATCGTGCCTAATTTTCCAAAAACAAGGCGGATTTCTTCTTCCGCACCAGGGTCGGTTCTCATTTCAAGAGTGTGCCGAATTGCTCTCATGTTGGCACTCCAACCAATAGTTGTCGCAAGACCGTCGGGAGCTATTCGTCGCATTGCAGATGTAATAACCTTTTTCTTGTGAAATGGCATTCCCTGTTTATCGAGTTCCATTATTTTGGCAAGCTCTACCTGCAATTTTTCTAGTTCTTCAAAAGTTCGGCAGCAAATTTCCATAAATTCAACACTTTCTTTAACTATCGTGGGTGCCCAAAACCCCAAATCGTCTAATCTAACAAATCTTAAACTTTCTTGCGACATTGCGGTTCCTACTCTATGCCGCACTAGTTCATGAGTGAAAATCCTACTAACATCCGCGAAAATAAAGTTAACTACAGGATGCTCTATTACTGAACCGTGCTTAACTTTAACAATATTCTGTAAATACTCTTTATTGTCCTCCCGAATCTTGGTAACATTCTTATTTAAACCGGGTTGAAAACTTCGATTACACAACCGCCCCATTACTTCAATTAGCTTTTCGGAATCACTTGGAACGTTGCTAACCCAATCGGGAACTCCAAGATGTGTTAAGTAAGCAGACAAGCCCTCTTCATCAATTTTTGTTTCCCCTACCAAAAAAACTTTAGGTTCTACAAATCTCATTGGCATTCTCCTTTCGTTGTCTAGAGCCCCAGCTTTTCGGAAACTTGTTTTAAAATTTCTTTGTGAACAGCTTCTCTGTCCGAAGAAGATGCGTCAATTACAGCCCAGTGCGCTGGATCATCTTTGGCTTGTGCTAAATAGTTTTTTCTTACGGCTTCATGGTATTCAATGGGGCGCGCTTCAAAAGAATTAATATCAATGCCGTTTTCTTTTTTTCTCTCAAAACCCAATCTAGGATCAATATCCAATAAGATATTTAAATCAATCTCAACTCCCTGCATGGCTTTCAAATTTGCTGTCTTTAAAAAATTTAGATCTTCAAATCCACTTGCGCGCTGATACGAAAAAGTGCTCCCAGGACCTCTGTTTTGCAAAACAATTCTGCCCGCCTTAAGATTAGGAATAACAAACGATGAAATGTTTACCACCCTGTCTGTTAAAAATAAAAATACTTCGCCAATCGCCGGTACACGTTCTTCGTTGAGCAAAAATGTTCTAAATTTTTTTCCAGCTGGAGTGCCGCCCGGTTCTTTGGCTACCGCTATGAAGTGCTTTTTTCTCCATTGCAACACATTTGCCAGCATTTCAATTTGAGTATCTTTTCCTGATCCTTCACAACCCTCAAACACAATGTATGTTCCGATTTTGTCCATGGTTGCCTCCACTATATTCCGAGAGATTCTAAATCTAAATTCGAAAAAGAACGAAGAGGTCCACCAGGACCTTTTGCAAAATCAAATCCCTTTTTAATAATTCTTAAAAGCTCTTCGAGTGGAATATTAATATGCTCAACACCGCCGTTGCGAAATAGTTCTTCAATATGTTCTGCGCCTTGAGCATTTTTATAATTCCCAATATATTCAACTTTGGAGATATGCGCTCCAGCTAACTTTCTTGCACAAAGATAACAGGGCGTTCCTAAAATCGTTGCGGTTCCACCACGAAGACGATCAATATTGTGGCAATTGAGCAGCGCATTTTCTTCACCGTGATTAGTGCGAATGCAATGCCCCTCAACCATTAAATGATCGGAGCCCACTTCATCACACGCCGGATGCCCAGAAGGAGCTCCATTGTATCCCCCAGAAATTAATCTGTTTTCCGGCTCCGGAGTCCAAAAAGTTGTGGCTGTTCGCAAACGATTGCATGTACCTCTCAAACAATAAGAATATGTCAAGTGTATACGAAATTCCTGTTTGGTTAATTTTTCAGGCACAAAAACACCTCAAGTAAAAAAACCTCTTTTGGTAATTTAGCACACCAAAGTAAAAATAACCTGTGGATATCTAATCTTTCACTTCAATCCCCATGGAGCGAGCTGTTCCTTTTCGATGTGTGTTTGCTGGATTCGGTAGCAGAAAACCTTGATCTTCCGCGTATTCACCTAGTACCTTTTTTAATTTATCATAAAATTTTAAACCCCGCACCATTTGGTGCGGGGTAAAAGACTAAGTTCTAACTTGTTTACCCGCCGTAGCCTATGGCGTAGGCTGGGCGAGCAAAACCGCGGGGTAGCGGCCACCCCAACCGCCGTCGAACCAACCGTAGCTCCGGCACCAAACACCAACGTCGAAGCAAAGATAGCGCACACACAGGCCGCTGCCCGAATCGCGGTAAATGGTTCCCCAAAAAAAGATGTAGCGGATGTTTCCGTTTTCATCTTTTTTCCACTCCTCTGGAATGAGGTGTGGATTCTGATAAAGGGCGTCGAGAATGTTTGCATTGAGAACCGGCTTGCCGGTCAATTCTTCTCGAAGTTCGTGGCCCTTTAACCGTTTTCCGTCTTTTTGGCGTTTTGAAAGATGGAGGACAACTTTTCGGCCATTGATGTAGAGACCATCTAGTCGCTTTTCCACAATCACCCAGCCTTCGCCGACGTGCTCCGCAACTTCGGCTCCACTGAACGGGAGATTTGGCGAAGCGCCGAGATTCACAGTAATTGTTGTTTCGTTGATTGTGATGAATCTGGAATGGTCTTCGGAGATCGGCTTGAAAGAAATCTGACCCAAAAGAAATTCTCGTACAATGCTAAGATTTTCTCCGGTTGAAAGTTTCTTGACCAAGGCAGAATTCCACCCGCCAACCCTATCCATGGCCATTTCGATCTCATGAACCAATCCCGCGCTACTGAAAGTAAACTTGTCAGACATGACTTGTTCTCCTTTTTGACTTGTTCCTTTTCAGGACTTGTCAATTTGCTGTTTGATTTTGGCTTTCGCCACAGCAAAAAGTTGCCTTATTTTAAGCCTCTTTTTGCTATGGCGAAGCGCGTAAGTTAGATATCAAAGAGCTATTTATTTTATTGTTAAATTATACATCCAAAACACGTGAAAGTCAAATTTGGGCTTATTTTGGGCTATTCCTTTATTTCAATCCCCATGGAGCGGGCTGTTCCTTTTCTCAATTTTGAAAAATTGAGAACCCACCGTAGCTTTAGCGAAGGTGGGCTACTCTTTTATTTCTATGCCCATACTTCTCGCACTACCCTCAATTATCTTCATTGCCGCATCAATATCGTTGGCGTTTAAATCCTCCATTTTGCGTTCGGCAATTTCACGAACTTTTGCGCGAGATACTTTACCCACTTTTCCAGTCAAAGGATTTGCAGCGCCTCTTTCCACTCCTGCGGCTTTGCGCAAAAGATCAGACGCCGGCGGAGTTTTAAGTTTAAAATCAAAAGTCCTGTCTTGGTATATTGTAATTTCGGCAGGAATAATATTATCCCCCATATCTTTGGTAGCATCGTTGAACTTTTTTACAAAGTCCCCGATATTAATTCCATGCGGACCCAGAGCCGTACCAATGGGAGGAGCCGGAGTTGCTTTTCCGGCTGGAATTTGTATTTTTAAAATTATTTTAATTGCTTTAGCCATATACTCGACACCAATTCACGAATGAGCACGAATTACACGAATTGGTTTTAAATATTTATTTCTAAAATTTACTAATAATCCTAGCTTTATTCCTGAATCTTGTAAATATCGATGTAATTGGTAATAATCGTCTTTAGTAACAATTTGTTTTGCCTTAAATTCAATAATAATTTTATTGTCGATAATAACATCGGGAATATTTCCTCCAATCACAGAATTAGGAATAGCTTTTTCTCTAATATATGAAATTTTTTCGTTATCCAGTAAACCAATAAAGTAATCGGAATATTGCTTCTCTCTACAAAACCGACCCAGAAAATTATGAGTCTTAAACAATAAGCCATTTATTTTATAAGATAATTCTTTGAATACTATTTGTGGCATTCGTGATTATTTGTGTTATTGGTGTCGTGTTTTTATAATTTCTTAACTTGTAAGAAATCTAATTCCACTGGTGTTTCTCTGCCGAAAATAGAAACAAGCACTTTCACTTTTCCTCTTGTTTCGTCAACCTCATTTACCTTTCCTTCAAAATCCCTGAAAGGACCCTCATTGATTCTTACCGTATCACCCACCGCAACGTCAATTTTGTGAGTCGGTTCTTTTTTGCCCATTATGGTAAAAAGCGCATCTACTTCTTCTTGGGAAAGAGGCGTAGGAGTTGTGCCGGAACCTACAAAACCAGTAACTCTCGGAGTATTCCGAACCACGTACCACGAAGCATCAGACACTATCATTTCTACAAGCACGTAGCCCGGGTAAATTTCATCTTCAACAACTACCCGTTTGCCGCCTTTTATTTTTATTTTTTTCTCCTTTGGCACTATCACTTGAAAAATTTGATCTTCCATTCCCAAAGATTCAATGCGCTGGCGCAAGTTGCGAGCCACGGCATCCTCATACCCGGAGTAAGTATGGATTGCGTACCAGTTTTTTCCGAATTCTGACGTTTGCTTAGCCACTATATTATTTGTCTTAGTGCTCCAGTAAAAATTAAATCAAATGCGCTTAAAATTATTGCCACTACCAATGTCACTACAATTACCATAATTGTGTGCCGCACCCACTCTTTGCGCGTGGGCCAATCCACCTTACGCATTTCCAACCTTACGTCTTTTAGATAATTTATGAGTTTGTTGAACATAAAAAAAGCCATTTTTAAAAGCCCCCTGGGGCTTATATTACTATTATACACTGGGAAACAAACAATGCAATATCTATATATCCAAATTCTTTACGGCTTTGGCATGGGTTTGTATGAATAGTTTTCGTGGCGCCACTTCGTCGCCCATTAGGATATCGAAAATTTTGTTGGCTTCTTTGGCGTCATCGATTGTAACTTGCAATAAAATTCTTTTTTTCGGATCCATGGTAGTCTCCCACAACTGTTCCGGATTCATCTCTCCCAAACCCTTGTATCGCTGAATATTTGGATTTTCCATTCCTTTTGAAATTTTGTCTTTCTCGCTATCTGAATACGCGTAAAAAAATTCTTTTCCTTTTTGAATTTTATACAGCGGGGGCTGCGCAATATAAATGTAGCCTTGCTGAATCAGCGGAAAATAGTATCTATAAAATAGCGTAAGCAAAAGCGTGCGAATATGCGCGCCATCAACATCAGCATCAGTCATTATCACAACTCTGTGATATCTAAGTTTTTCTATATCAAAATTTTCCGCAATGGCAGCCCCCAAAGCTATCACCAGAGCTTTAATTTCATTTGAGGTCAGCATTTTATCCAACCTTGCACGCTCAACATTTAAAATCTTGCCCCTAAGCGGCAAAATTGCCTGATACTTTCTGTCTCTGGCTTGTTTTGCTGAACCTCCAGCGGAGTCGCCCTCTACAATAAATAATTCTGACTCTGCGGCAGATTTGGATTGGCAGTCAGCGAGTTTTCCCGGAAGAGCAAGTCCCTCCAAAGCTCCTTTTCGCAAAATTGTATCTTTGGCGGCTTTAGCGGCTTTTCGCGCTTTAAGTGCCAAAATAACTTTTTCTAAAATAGCGCGGGCATCTTGCGGGTTTTCTTCCAAATATTCAGAAAAAGTGGAACCAAAAATAGATTCAACTGCGGTTCGCGCTTCGGGATTACCAAGTTTTGCTTTGGTTTGTCCTTCAAATTGCGGGTTCTTAAGCTTCAGTGCCACAATCGCAGTAAGCCCCTCTTTTACGTCTTCTCCTGTGAGATTGTCTTCAGATTCTTTCAAAAAATTATTTTTGCGGGCGTAAGAGTTGAGCGAACGAGTAAGCGCTGTTTGAAAACCAGTGATGTGCATGCCACCATCTGGATTATAAATATTGTTTGCAAAAGCCAAAATACGTGCTTGCAGATCATCAACGTACTGCAAAGAAATTTCAACCACTATATCATCCGCCTCTTTTTGAATATAAAAAATATGGTCATGCTTGGGATTTAATCCATCGTTTATATGATTTACATAAGAAGCAACTCCGCCTTCAAAATAAAAAGAATAGGAAAAATGTTCTTTGGTGTCTTTTGACCGCTCATCGCTAAAAGAAATCTTTATGCCTTTTGTTAAATATGCGTGCTGGCGAAGGCGGTCTAAAATTCTTTTTCTATCATAGTCTGGAATTTTTTCTTCCTTGTTTTGTGCAAAAATTTCAGGATCTGGATCAAAAATTATAGTAGTTCCAGATTTTCCGCACCTACCAACTTTTTGAACCCTTGACTTGGGCTTGCCTCGCTGATATTCCTGAGCGTACAGCGCACCATCCCTACAAACCTCAGCGCGCAAATATGAAGAAAGGGCATTTACCACAGAAACACCGACTCCATGAAGTCCCCCCGATACCTTGTATCCCGCGCCGCCGAATTTTCCTCCCGCGTGAAGCGTTGTAAGCACAGTTTCAAGCGCTGATTTTTTGGTTTGCTTATGAATATCTACAGGAATCCCGCGCCCATCATCAACTACTTCTACTCTATAATTTGGATGAAGTGTTACTGAAATATTTTTGGCGTAACCTGCCATGGCTTCGTCAATTGAGTTGTCCACTACC
>JBBTVJ010000072.1:0-2372 GCA_038063295.1 Patescibacteria group bacterium
AAAAGGCCAAAAAAATCTTAATTATAAATTAAATTTTAAAATATTTTTATAACTTACTTATTTAGCTTTAAACTTAATAAGGTTTATTAATGTTTATAAAAGATAAAAATCACAAAGACCCATTTTGAAATGGGTCTTTGTGATTACTTATCCACAGATTTTAATAGTCCATGTGTCCCCCGGGCGGCATTACTGGTGTTTCTTTCTTTTCCGGAATTTCAACTACCAAGGCTTCTGTGGTAAGCAACATACTAGCGGCGGAAACAGCATTTTGAAGCGCGGAGCGAGTAACTTTTTTTGGATCTACAATTCCCGCTTCTACTAAATCTTCGTATTTTCCAGTTGCAGCGTTAAATCCTTTATTGCCTTTGAGCTTACATACTTCGCTTACTACAACATCTCCGGCTTTTCCCGCATTTTGAGCAATTTGCCACAATGGCAAAGAAAGTGAATGCAATAAAATATTAACTCCAGCAATTTCATCTTCATCCATTTCGTTATTTTCCATACGATTTGCCATTCTTTCTAAAATATCCAGCGAGCGAATCAAGGCAACTCCTCCTCCCGGCACAATACCTTCTTCAATTGCCGCTTTGGTGGCTGATACCGCATCTTCAATGCGATGCTGTTTTTCTTTTTGTTCAACTTCTGTTGCCGCACCCACCCGAAGCACTGCCACTCCGCCAGAAAGTTTTGCAAGCCGTTCCTCTAAATTCTTTTTTTCATAAGAAGAATCTGATTGCTCAATTTGCGCTTTTATTTGTCCTGCTCTTTTTTCGATATCTGCTTTCCTGCCCTTCCCTCCAATTATAGTTGTGTTTTCTTTTGTAGAAATTATTTTTCGTGCCGATCCCAAAACATCAAGATCAGTGTTTTCGAGCTTTATGCCAACTTCGTCAGAAACAACCTTAGCTCCAGTTACTACGGCAATGTCTTCGAGCATTTCTTTTTTGCGATCCCCATAACCCGGAGACTTTACTGCAAGTACATTGAAAGTGCCGCGCAATTTGTTTACTACAAATGTAGCGAGCGCCTCTCCCTCAACATCTTCAGCCACTATTACAAGCTCCTTTTTTCCAGTTTTTGCCAATTTTTCCAAAAGCGGCAAAATCTCTTGTATGCTCGCGATTTTTTTATCTGTCAGTAAAATTTGCGGATCCTCGTAAACAGATTCCATTCTCTCTGAACTAGTAATCATATATGGAGAAACATACCCTTTGTCGAACTGCAAACCTTCTACCAATTCATAGTCAATACCAAAAGTTTGAGATTCCTCAACGGTTATTACTCCGTCTTTGCCGACTTTCTTTATAACCTCGGCTATTTTTTCTCCTATTTTTGAATCTTTTGCAGAAATTGTAGCTACTTGTGCTATTTCTTCTTTTTTATCCGCGGATACTGGAATTGCAATTTCTTCCAATTTTTTTACAACCGCCTCCAAAGCCTTATCCAAACCCCTTTTAAGTCCAATAGGATTTACTCCGGCCGTTATATGTTTTAAACCCTCATTTATGATTGACTGAGCCAAAAGTGTAGCGGTAGTAGTGCCATCTCCTGCAATATCGTTTGTTTTGGAAGCAACTTCCTTTATAATTTCCGCCCCCATGTTTTCTGCTTTATCAGGAAGGTCTATTTCTTTTGCAATGGTAACTCCATCATTTGTAATAACTGGGGAGCCATACCCTTTATCCAAAACTACATTGCGCCCTTTTGGACCCAATGTAATTTTTACAGCGTTAGCAAGAGCATCCACGCCTTTCTTTAAAGCCTCCCGCGCTTTTTCATTAAATAAAATTTGTTTTGCCATATTTGAAAATTGAAAACTGATAATTGAAAATTTAGCGATTATTCAATAATCGCGAGTATATCTTCTTCTTTTGCAATAAGATATTCTTTTCCATCGACCTTGATTTCAGATGGACCATATTTTGAAAATAAAACTCTGTCACCTCTTTTTACTGAAAGCGAAATAATCTTTCCGCTTTCCAGTGTTTTGCCTTCTCCTACAGCTATCACCCTGCCCTCTTGAGGTTTTTCTTTTTCTGCAGTGTCTGGAATTATAATACCCGACTTGGTTTTTTTGGCTCTTTCATCGTCAGAAAGCGGTTCCAATAAAACCCTATCAGATAAAGGCTTAATTTTTACCATAATTTTTTATTTTGAACTTTTAATGTTTGATTTTTATTAGCACTCTCGACCCAAGAGTGCTAAACCATACATTAGCAAAAACCATTGTCCGCAGTCAATAGTAACAAAAAGGCTCGCCTAAAAGAGTAAAAAACCCTTCGACTATTGGTCGAAGGGATAACTTTATAAACTCACTCGTTCTGGAACTGCTAAAAAAATCGGGATTTTAACAAAGCTTCTTTTAT
>JBBTVJ010000073.1:0-10128 GCA_038063295.1 Patescibacteria group bacterium
CCGTGTATATCCGCTGGATGCAATTGGTTTCCCGGAGATACTGTTACAAAACCATATTGTGAGCCATTGGCATCTGGCAAATATTGTGGCAATGGCGCATGTGAATTTGGTGAGACAACAACTTCATGCCCAGCTGACTGCAAGAGTTTTACCGGCGCTTGTTATGCCAAATCCACTGAAACTGAGTGTAAATCAAGCGGATGCACGTGGTACTTAAATCATCATGATGGCACTCACTGTGACGATGCGGCGCATGGGCAGACAACGACCAAACCTCAATGCTCCGACGGCAAGGATAACGATGATGATGGGTTGATAGATTATCCGGCGGATAAGAGTTGTTATAGTGTTACTGATGGTGATGAAGCATATCCGCCAATTTGTACCACGGCTTCATCATGTACCACTATGGATAGTTGCTCTGCCTCCGGATTTGTTTGGTACAATGGGCTTTGCCGCGAAACGCAACCCAAAGATGGCACATGCGCTTATTCTTACAATTATTGTATTAACGAAACAGAGTGTTTAGGTAATAAATACTATTGGTGCAAAGATAGTTGTTATGGAAGCAGTGCGGCATGTCCCACCCTGACTCCAACCCCAACCCCAACTCCAACGTTAACTACCGCAACGCCTACACCAACACCAACGCCAACACTCACAACTACAACAGATCTTCACGAAGATGCTGCTGGTCTTTGTTCTGATGGCATAGATAACGATAGAGATGGATTTATTGATCTTGCTGATCCGAGTTGTGCGTCATACACTACAACAAGTACTTGTTCAGCAAAAACCGATTCAGCATCATGTACAGTAACACCTGGTTGCGCATGGGCAGGAACGTATTGTTATGTCTCTGGGGGCGGCTCAACTACAACGGGCGGCACTTGTCCCGCTGGTCAGTACTGGACTGGAACAGCTTGTGCAATAAATCCATCTCCTACAGCAACAACATGTCCTTCTGACCAGTACTGGAACGGCACTTCATGTGTGGCGAACACTACTACTACTTGCATTACTTGTTCTTCTCCTGGCTCGGGTTGCTGGTACGAGGGCGGATCATGTTCAACTTGCGGTACAATAAAATGTTCAACAACGACAACTACTACAACAACTGCGTGTAATAATAATGGAGTATGCGATTCTGGAGAGTCTTCTGGTTCGTGTCCTTCTGATTGTCAGACAACAACTACTACTTCTTCTTGCATAACTTGTGCCAACCCTGGATCAGGATGCTGGTACGAAGGCGGATCATGTTCTACTTGCGGTACAGTAAAGTGCTCAACGACAACCACTACCACTGGCGGAGCGAGCGTCCTCCAGGCTTTCTGGAATAGATTGCTTGGTTTTTAAAAAAACCCTATAACTTAAGGGTGCCGATATTAAAAAGAGCATTTTTTGATCGTTCAACGCTAAAAGTTGCCCGCGAGCTTTTGGGAAAGTTTTTGTGCACGCCCAAAGGAAAATTTATGATTACCGAAGTTGAAGCATACGACGGTCCTTTGGACAAGGCTTCCCATGCTCATCGAGGGCAGACTTCTCGCAATGCGCCGATGTTTGGGGAATCTGGAGTATGGTATGTTTATTTTGTGTACGGGATACATCATATGCTGAATATTGTGACAGGCAAAAAAGATTATCCCGCTGCGGTTTTGATACGCGGAATAAAGGGAACAAGTGGTCCTGCGAAGCTCACAAAATTTTTAAATATTGATAAAAAATTTAACAATAAGCCAGCAATCAAGAAAACCGGTTTATGGATTGAATCTGCAAGCCGACGAACTGGTATTAAAATAAAAAAGTCTCAAATTAAATCTTCTCCTAGAGTTGGCGTAAATTACGCCGAAGAATGGAAAGACAAGTATTATAGGTTTTATTTATGATTTTAGGCTTCGATTTAGACGGGGTTATAGCTGACCACACTAGAGCCAAAATTAAACTGGCGGCTGATTTTGGTTTTAAAATTCAGGCAATGGATACACCGTCAGAGATTTTAAAAACTATTTTGCCCAAAGATGTTTTAGAAGAGTTGCAGAAAAATTTATACGACAACCTGCATCAAGAATCTTTTCTTACAAACGGTGTCCTGGAAGTTCTCAACGAAATTAAAATAAAAAAGCTGCCGTTTTTTTTGATTTCAAGGCGGCAAAAGCCGCTTGCGGCAGTAGAGTTTTTAAATAAAGAAAAGTTGTGGCCGCAGTACTTCAATGAATACAATTCTTTTTTTGTGTCCGAAAAAAAAGATAAAGATATAAAAGCCAAAGAACTTGGCGTTTCTCATTATTTTGACGATGAAGTTGATGTTTTGGAAAAGTTAATCAGCGTTGAACATAAATTTCTTTTCGATAATTACAATGTTTTTCCAGAAAGCAATTTTTACACCAAGGTTTCTTCTTGGGAGGATATAAAAAAACAGCTCCAATTTTAGGAGCTGTTTTTTTAGTTTACCTTCCCCATTCGGGTGGAGGTGGAGTATCGCTTGTTTGCCTCAATGCTTTTAGCGGACGCATGAAGGTATAAGGATTTTGCCTTCGGTAGAATTTTTTTTGTTCAGGTTTTGCTTCAAAAATTTTCACTTTCGACCATTCGTTTGGATACGCATACGGCATATGTTCACTGAGTGCTCCGTGGATAACAATGCACCGCATCAGCTCGTTTTTTTCATTGGCTACAAATCCTCGATGTACCCCATCTTTTAAAATAGCTACTTGTACAAGAGATTTTTCTGGCGGATTTTTGTCTTGCGGAAGCGGTATTATCTGAACAGTTTCTTGGTAAATTTCAACGACTGGAGGCGCCATTCCTATGATTTTTCCGTCTTCTGTTTTGAGATGTAGAATAGAAGAAAGATTTAGTATATCTATTTGGTATCGATTTTGTAGATAATCGCGCAGTCTTTTTATAAAATCCAATTGGTTTTTAAGCACGTATAAAGATGTCAGATTTAATTCTTTTGGGAAAAAATCAGAAACTCGCATTGTCGCGTTTTGATAAATTAAAATATTTTCTCCATTAGTCACCTCAAGTGCTGCGTTTTTCAATCGCTCAAATGCTTTTTCAATGGGCTCAACTTTTTCTATTGTTATATTCATTTTCCACCTACCCGTCTATCCCAAGGAATTTTAAGTCGCGGAATAAGTTTTCTTTGAGATTAAAATATCTATCCCTCATGTCTTCGGGCTTGTGCGCCAATCCGATTACACAAGTATTATCCCAATCTTGCAGATCGCACGGAAATTCTACGCTCACGTTTTTTATTATTATGGCCATGGCAGATGGACTGGTTTGTTTATTTAAATAGTTTCTGTTGACACCATCCATTATTACAAACTCTGAGTTGTGTTGTTCTATCATTGGAGGAATATAAAATGCCATTGCGTACTTTCCTTCGGTATCTATCCCGAAAAACAAATAAGCTCCCAAGTCGCAAAGCCCGTCGGCTATCGCGAATTTTTTTATGATCTGAGGAAGATTTTCCAAAAGTCCCTGATATTTTTCTCGATAGACGAATTTTTGCCCGATTTTTAACTGCCGGGCATCTATTCTGCCTAAATACATTTTGGAGTTTGTAAATGGGCGCTGCCCATCAAATGTTTTTATTTTGCGGATTATTTCCCAAAGCAAAGCCTGGCTTAGGGGGGCGATTGATTCTATTTCCGGCATGTCACGCAATGGTATTACTTTTGCAACTGCTTTTAAATCTGGCAGTGACAGCTTGGCTTCGAAATCTTTTTCGGTAAAATTAAGTCTGCGTAAAAATTCTTCTTTTTTAATTTCCCATTTCGGTTTTTGCATTATAAATACTCAAAGAATTTGTCTTATGCTAATATAGCGTCACACATTTTAAATGAGAAGTGGATAACCCAACCAAATTCTATACACAAGTTTACACGGATCCTTAGTTGTGATAACCTCTATTTAGATAAGGAATCGGGATATTATGAATCTAGAAAATTTGACTTTTTACGTGTTTGAAAATATTTTTAAGGAAAATATTCAAAAACGTAGCCGAACTGTAAAAGGAGTATCTGACACAGCATCAAGTTCTTCAAAAAAGAAGTTGCTTTTGGAAGGAGATTCTTTAAGTAAACAAGTTGAAGAAAACACTCAAATACTCATTGATTCTATTTGGAGGAATCATGATACATTATTTTTAACTCCAGAGAAAATTTGCGCTACAATGGAAATGTGGCATAGTTTAAATAATTATAATCTTCAAAACCCACAATCCTATCAAGAAGATTTAAAAAATCTTGAGTTGATATCTAATCAGTTGCGATTAAAATACGGGCGAAATTATCGTATAAATCCAAAATATCGTACCTGGAAGGTGTCTTATACAACTCTTAATATCCAGCCGATTGATTTGGAGTTTTATATGGATGAGTTTTATTTAAATTTGAGTCAGATGATTTTGAAAGCAGTGAGATACAAAATTGGTAAAGCACATCTTTTGGCTTTTGCCGACTTAATGATTGATGGGGAAATTCATCCATGGAATGACGCGTGTGGAAGAAGCGCCACCGCTGCTGTAATGTGTCTTTCTCTTTTAGTAGATCCAAAAGAAATACCGATTTTTGGAGAACGAAATGAACACCACAAATCAATTCATGATTTGCAAGAACATACTGCGTATTTTGAAAAATGTCTTGATGCTTTCTATTCCTATGAATGTTAAAAATCAGCGCCCCTACCATGGTAGGGGCGCTTAAATTTTGTTAAAATAATAGAAAATGGAGAAAATAAATTATTATAAAGTGCTACAATTTGTCAAAAAAAAGCATAAAGGGCAAGTGCGTGCTGGCAATGTGCCAGCTTGGTTTCATTTGGCGAGAGTATCAAATCTTTTGGAACACGTTTTAAGTAAAACCAAGGAAGGTGCAAAAAAAGAGCGCGAGGTTATTTTTATATCTGCGCTTGGGCATGATATTTTGGAAGACACTAATGCATCGGAATACGAGGTTGGCCAGATTTTTGGTGAAGAGGGCTTAAAACTAATTAAAGGAATGACAAATCAATTTGGCGACAGAAACGTCGAGCATTATGTTGGGGGTATGGCACGCGCCACAGAAGAAGTGCGATTGATAAAACTTTCGGATCTTTACGATAATATTACTAGCGTCATTTATAACTTGCATGTTTTGGGAGTAAAGTGGACTATTTCATACTTTTTACCTATTGTAACTCCAATGAAAAGGGTGATTATAAAAACAAAATTTCGCAAATTTAAAAAGACTGGCAAGTACCTTATTGATGTTGTAGTTGCGTCTTTTGACTTGCTTCAGCGCGAACTTAAGCGCTATCAAAAAAACAAAAATGCCTGAATTACCGGAAGTTTATACGATGGCGGAGGGTTTAAAAACTCTTATCGGCAAAAAAATATCTAATGTTTGGGCGGATAAGCCCAAAATTTTGGGTACTGTCAAAAAAGTGAGGGGCAGAAAGATTCTAGGGGTCGAAAGAAGGGGAAAAAACTTAGTTTTTGCCTTGGACGGCGCTTTGTTTTTGCTTGTGCACCCAAAAATGACGGGGAGATTTTTGCTGAATCAGCGAGATAAATATGAAAGAATTGTTTTTAACTTTGCGGGAGGAGGCTTTTTAACTTTTTCTGATAAGCGGAGGTTTGGAAATGTGATTTTGGGGACGAAAAATAAAATTAAAAACCAATTAAACGGACTAGGAGAAGACGCGCTTAGTATTTCTTTCTCAAGTTTTAAAAATCTATTGCTTTCAAAAAAGTCCAAAATCAAACACGTTTTAATGGATCAGAGTATTATTTCTGGTATAGGCAATATTTATGCTGACGAAATTTTATGGAAAGCAAAAGTTCATCCAAAGCGCGCGGCAGACAGTATTTCGCAAAAGGAACTTAAAAACATTTTTTCTGCGATGAGTTTAATTTTAAAAAAATCAATAAAACTTCGCGGAGTTTCAATTCAAGACTACCGAGATATTTTTGGAAATAAGGGGGAGTATCAAAACCATCGTTTGGTTTATGGCAGAACTAGGGAAAAGTGTCTGCGCTGTTCTGGAAAAATCCAGCGCATCAAAATTTCCCAGCGCTCCGCCCATTTTTGCCCAAAGTGCCAAGAGTGATATAATAGCTTTATGCCAGAACACAAACATATATCTGCAAAAGATTTTTTTCTTCAATTAGGAGCAATGGTTGCGCTTTATGCCAGTGCTATTAGCTTTACGATGCTGGTTTTTGAATATATAAACGTGTTTTTTCCCGACGTTTTAGGTATCGGAGGGTATGATGACACATCTAACTCGTTTCGCTCAATTCGTTGGTCAATCTCCATGCTTATTGTGGTATTTCCTTTGTATATTTGGATGGCGTGGTTTTTGGAAAAATCTTATAAAAAATATCCAGAAAGGCGAAAAGTTTGGATACGCAAGTGGCTTGTATATCTTACCCTTTTTGTGGCAGCGATTATAATTATCGGAAATTTTATTACTTTAATTTACAATGCGCTGGGCGGAGAGCTTACAACCCGATTTGTACTTAAAGTAATAACCCTGTTTTTTGTGACAGGTTCCGTTTTCGGATATTATTTTTTGGATATCAAAAAACATAAAGACGATTAGAATATGAAAATATTTATTTTTGTTGTTTTAGGAATTGTAGCAACTGCAATTGTAGCGGGTTTTTTTGTTGTGGATTCTCCTCAAGAAACCCGGCTTTTGAAGTTTGATGAACAAAGAGTAAGTGATCTAGGGTTCATACAATCCGAAATTATAAATTACTGGACTCAAAAAGGGGAATTGCCAGAGAAACTTTCTAATTTGAAAGATGACATTCGCGGATTCTTTGTGCCAGTGGATCCTCAAACTAGCGAATCATACGGTTATACGGTTTTGGGAAAATATGAATTTTCTTTGTGTGCTAATTTCATAAAAGAATCTCGTGAATTGTCCCCACGCTTGCCGAAGCCAGCGTTGCGCACGGAATTTGGCAGTTATCTTTCAGAAAACTGGCAACATGGGGTAGGGTATTTTTGCTTTGAGCGCAAAATAGATCCGGAGCTATATCCGCCATCCAAAAGATAAAGTAAACTTATAAATAATGGAAGATCAAAAACCAATAGAGATTAAACTTGAAGAGTCTCCGGCAACACCTCCGCCAAATATTGGTGTAGGCGCTGGGAAAAGATTTGCCCTGGTGCTTTTTTTGCTTCTTTTTTTAATTTTTACAGGAGGAATTTTGTGGTTTTTTACTTTAAGTTCTGCGTCTCCTATAGGAGCTGGTTGGTTTTTATTTAGCTTTGCCGCTGGGCTTTCGATGATTGTGCTTCCTTGCACGCTTCCATTGGCTTTTGTAATAGTTCCCCTTTCGATGGGGAAGGGCATAAAGAGGGGTTTTTTGATTGGAGGAGCATTTAGCTTGGGAATTGCTTTAACACTAAGTTTATACGGGATTTTAGCGGCTTTTTTGGGAGAGGTGGCAATTGGCGCCTTGGGCGCTCCTTTAGAAGTTGTTAAAAATTGGCTTTATTTCATTGCCGGGATTGCGACTTATTTGTTTGCTTTGGGTGAACTCGGCCTTATTAATTTTAGGATGCCTTCATATTCAGGGGCTCACCCCGGATTTATTCAAAGAGGAGGGGATGTTTTTAAGGCATTTTTGTTAGGTCTGTTTTTGGGCAACATAGGAGTGGGCTGTCCGCACCCAGCTACTCCACTTATACTTACACGAATTGCCGCAGCCGGAGATACTTTTTACGGATGGCTGCTTTTTTTTACGCATGCTATAGGAAGGGTTGTGCCACTGATGATTCTTGCTGTTTTAGGAATCATTGGAGTTAATGCATTGTCGTGGGTGATAGCACGCAAAGAACGTATCGCAAAAGCAACTGGATGGGCGATGGTTTTTGTGGCGGGATTTATTTTGATTTTGGGGCTCTTTTCTCACGATTGGTGGGTTTATTCTGGTAGTCACTCACTTCTTGAAGAAATAACAAAAGAAGAAAGGTTTTTAGAAATAATTTCAAATCGTTTAGAAACCGAATCTCCGCATATACACGGATTTTCCGAACTTGAAGGAAAAACAGGTCTTTTTGGATTACCACTTGAATTGGGCAGTTGGGTTTTACTTTTCTTGTGGATTATACCGATGTTTTGGTATTACTTTAAATTTAAAAGAGAAAAGCTTATTTTCTGGTTTTTCATTATCTTATCTCTTCTTTTGGGGCTTACTTTTTTGCACACTATTCCACATTGGTTTTTGGAAAAGTCATCAATGTCCAAAGCGGAACTTTCGGTTGAAGTTGATATTGTGCCGCGTGATTTGTTGGAAATAGGAAAACCAATTTTGTTTGATATTTTGATAAAGGATAAAACAGGAGCAGGACTTATAAAAACACTAAATTATTCTCATGAGCGTTTGATTCATGTTGTGATAATTCATGAAGACCTGGAATTTTTTAAGCATACACACCCAGAAGATTTAGCGGTAATTACTGAAAAAATGCTTCAAGATGGCAAATTTCCTTTGGAGTTTGAATTTCCAAAAAATGGAAAATATATTTTCGCAGTAGATTTTAAGCACGGTGAACATAATGTGGCATTTACTAAAACATTTGAAGTAGGGGGACGTCCGCCAAGTATTTTAAAAAAAGACTTTTCCAAATATAAGAGTTTTGATGATCTTAACGCTTTTATTGAATCAGATCCTTTAGAAATTGCGACAGGAAAAAATATACACATAAAGTATCATTTTGAAAAAGATGGAAAAAGTGTTACCGACTTTGAATCATATCTTGCTGCACCGATGCATTTTTCAATTGTATCTTTGGATTTGGCGACTTTTGCGCATACTCACGGAACTTTGTTTTTGGAAAACGGAGAAAATAATCATGGTGCTCAAGGACCGAATATTTTTCCACATGTTTTGGCTCATGGTACAGGAGAAGGTGAAATAGAAGATTCAAGGGAACAGAAAGACGACAACCTTCCAGATAATTTTGGACCAGATATTTTTTTAAGTCACACTTTCCAGCACCCGGGATTATACGTTATTTTTGGAGAAATAAAGCACAAAGATAAGATTATTCTTACTAACTTTATGGTTGAAGTTGTTTCCGGGAAATCAAATATTTTTGAAGCCAATCATCATTGAAATTATTCTGGATTTATTTTATATCCCAACTCGCTTACTGTTTTTGAGATTCCATCATCGTTTACTACTGCATCGTCGAATTCAATTTCTGCCCTTTTGGTGTTATAGTTTACTTTCGCGGATTTAATGCCCTCAGTATTGGAGAGATACATTTCTATGCCCGTAGCGCAAGCGCCGCAATGCATTCCTTCGACATTGTATTTTTTCTTTTGAATCATATACTTCGTATTTTATTATTTTTGACTTTCTCTTGCAAACTTCGGCTCTTTATAGCGACGCAGAAGCAGAGAATTGGTAACTACGGATACTGAAGAAAATGCCATTGCAAACCCTGCAATCTCCGGTCTTAGGGCAAAACCGTAAATTGGGTACAGGGCCCCGGCAGCAATTGGAATTGCAATAATGTTATAAATAAAAGCCCAAAAAAAATTTTGCCAGATTTTGCGTAGAGTTTTTTTTGATAAATCTATTGCAGTAACAACGTCTCGAAGATCGTCTTTAATCAAAATTATTTCCCCGGTTTCTATGGCAACATCAGTTCCGGATCCCACTGCAATTCCTAGATCTGATTTTGCAAGCGCAGGGGCGTCGTTTATTCCATCTCCTACCATCGCAACAATTTTCCCTTCTTTTTGTAGATTTGATATCAACTCTTCTTTTTTTTGAGGTAAAACTTTGGCGTAGACTTTGTTTACCCCAATTTGTTTGGCTATAGCTTCGGCTGTTTTTTCATTGTCTCCTGTTATCATCAAAATTTCTTTTCGCATTTTTTTAAGTTCTGCAATCGCTTCTCTGGCGTATATTTTTAAGGTATCTGCAAGCGCTATAATGCCAATTATTTTTCCATCTAGCGCTACATATACGACGGTTTTAGCTTCATTTTGAAGTTTTTCCACATCGTTTTTATACGGCGCAATATCAATATTCTCTCTTTTCATAAGCATTTCATTTCCGATTAAAATCATTTTTCCGTCATGCGCGGCTTTTATTCCCATACCGGAAAT